>JBFWOK010000014.1:0-62484 GCA_050250555.1 Limisphaerales bacterium | reverse complement strand
TGGAGGATGAGGTTCCGTTGAGTGAGGAGATCGGGTTGCATGCGCGGACACGATGGCTAGCGGCTAGGCATTTCCGAGCAAAAAAGGGCGCATTTCTCAAGACCGTCAGAAATCCGTCATGCACCCGTTCGCTGGTTCGCTGGGGTTTTACAGAGTTCCGCGGGAGGCGAACGCGATGTTTTCGACAGGATTCACAGCGGAACAGGATGGCCGCAAAAACCCAGGACGGCGCCCGGGACCAGGTCCAATACGGGCGCCGGACCGCGGGATGCACCCTCCTCCCGTTGATCCTGTTTACCTGGGTCGCTCGACTCCATGGATCGCACGCCGTTCGAGTTCGAGGGCGCGATCCACAACAGCCTGAGCGTTTCACGGCTCCAGCCAGGCGGCTCGAACCGAGGGGCCAGGGAGAGGAACCATCCCATCCCACCACGAGGATCCATCGGACCCGCCTGTCGGTGCGCTATGGTCCGCGGGGGGAGAAACGGCAGGAGGAAGATGGCGACCCCACGGGGATTCGAACCCCGGTTACTGCCGTGAAAGGGCGGTGTCCTAGGCCTCTAGACGATGGGGTCGTCCCGAGACCGGAGAAAGTATCGAAGTCGGCCCCGGCATGGCCAGTTTTTCTTTGGAGTCTTTGGAGTCTTCCAGTTCCCCAGTCCTCAGTCCTCAGTTCTCAGTTCTCAGTTCTCAGTTCCTGGGGATCACCTGGAAGCGCAGGCGGGTCGGGTGGTCGCGATCTCGGTGGACGCGATGGGTCGCCTTTCGGAAGTCCTCTGGTTTGGCTCGGAAGATGTCGCAAAAGGTCTGGGGATTCCGATCCGACAGGGGGAACCACGAGCTTTGAATCTGGATCATGATCCGGTGCCCGGTCCGGAACGTGTGGCAGATGTCCGGCATCGTGAATTCGACGGCCGTGACCTGGCCCGGAACGAATGGCTCCGGCTGATCGTAGCCATTCCGATACTTCCCGCGGAACGGCTCGCCGCGGACCAGTTGCTGGTATTCCCCCATCCGGATCCCTGCCGGGTTCGGATCGGGATCCGGATGGTCCCCGGTGTAGACGTCGATGAGTTTGACCACCCAATCGGCGTCAGTCCCGGTGGTGGAAACGTGGAGGGATGCCGTCAACGGTCCGACCAGGGTGACGTCTTCGGTCAGCGGTTCCGTCTCGTAGACAAGCACGTCCGGGCGGCGCGAAGCGAAGCGCTGGTCCTCGACCATGTAGGTGGCGGGCATGCCGGTGGTGATTCGCGCCGATGACGGCACGGGCCGCATGGGGTCGCTGACGAATTCGTCGAAGGCGTCGCCGGATTCGGTGGGTGGCGTGAAGGCGAGGCTTCCGCCCGGGCCGAGGAAGAGGGAGCGGCTGAGGGCGTTGGTCGGGGGCCACGCGGATTCGCGGCGCCACCGGTCGGTGCCTGTCTCGAAGACCCAGGCCTCGGGCAGTTCGACGGTGGAGGCCCCTTTGAGGAACTTCCGGAAGAACGGCAGCTCGATCTCCTTGCGGAAGAATTCGGCGGTCTTGGACTGGAAATCGAGGACACCGAACTTGTCGCCGTCGCCGCCATGCCATTGCCCGTGGGACCACGGACCCATGACAAGTCCGTTGTAGATGCCGGGGTTCTGGCGTTCGGCGGCCCGGTAGGTCTTGAGGGTTCCCGAGAGGTCCTCGGCATCGAACCATCCGCCCACGGTGAGGACGGCGGCATGGACGTTGGTGAGGTGTCGCGTGACGTCGCGGGCGCGGGCCCACGCGGCGTTCGTGGAGCGATGGATGATGTCGTTCCAGAGGGCGGCCTTGCCCTTGAAGAACCGGGTGTCGAGGTTGGCCAGCGGGCCTTGTTCGAGAAAGAACCGGTAGCCGTCGGGGGTCTTGAAATCGAACGGGCGCGGGTCCTGCCGAATGGGGTCGTCCAGTTCCTGGCTGAAGGACTGGATGAACCGGAAGTTGTGGGCCAGCCAGAAGCAGCCGTTGTGCAGCGCGTCGTCGCCGTCGAAGAGGTCGGCGACCGGTGCCTGGGGCGAAACGGCCTTGAGCGCGGGATGCGATTCGATCATGCCGGCCGCGGCGAAGAACCCGAGATAGGAGATGCCCTGGAGCCCGACGTTGCCGTTGTGGCCAGGAACATTGCGGAACAGCCAATCGACGGTGTCCCAGGTGTCGGTGGCTTCGTCGGTGTCCTTCGGGCCCAGCGGCCGGGTCCGGATGGGGCGGACATCCTCGAAGTCGCCTTCGCTGGCGAAGCGTCCGCGGACGTCCTGGATGGCCAGGATGAATCCCTCGTCGAGGTAGGTGTCGGGGACGCCCGGATTCCGGACGACGTCGACGGTGTACGGCTTCTGGTTGTACGGGGTGCGCTGGAGGAGGATGGGGTGGTTGGTGCCGAGGGCGCGGGGCAGGTACACCGTGGTGTAGAGCCGCGCGCCGTCGCGCATCGGGATCCGGTGCTCGTACTTCGTGTAGCGGTTTTCGAAGGCGTCCTGGGACGACGCGGCTTCCACGCGGGGGAGGAGGCCTACGGCCGACGTCAGGGCGAGGACGAGCGCGGCCATCGCCGCGAAGTCGGCGCGGGGAGTTCGGACTGGAGCGGTTGGGATCGCGACCATGGGGATGACGCCGTGAATGACACTCCCTCGCGCCCGGCATCGCGAGCAAAACCCGTGAGGACCGGCCACGGCGGGTGCGTCTCCGGAGTGTCGGCGGGCCTTCACGGTCGGGATCGGGATCGGGATCGCGATCTCATTGGAACGGTCCCCCTATTGCGCTGGGATCGAGACCGTGATCGGCGCGGAGGTGCCCGTGCCACGCGGGCCGGCGGGTGTCGGCAGTACGGCGTAGACTCGGTAGCGATAGGTTGCGCCCGCCCGCACCTGGTGATCGACGGCGGTCGTCACGTTCGGTCCTCCCTGACCGATGGCGTTGGCGAAATCCGTGCAGTCGGCGCCGGAGCAGCGCTGGACCACGTGCGCCACCTCCCCCGTCGCGCGGTCGACCCACTTCAAGTGAACCGCCGTCGAGGTGACCTGAACCGCTTCCAGACCGGTGGGAGCGTCGGGTGACGGGGAGCCAGGTGAAGGGCCTTCGGACTTTGGTTCCCTTGGAAGAGGCGCGAAGGTGGGTCGTTCGCCGGGCACGTCCAACTGTGCCCGGGCGAGTGCGTAGCGGTGCCGAATAAAGCGTTCGATCGAGGAAACGATGCCCTCCTGGCTGGTGTCGGCCGGGACGGTGATTCTTCGCTGGGGGAACGGATCCTCGGCCAGCGCGGGACGAATTTGCGCGTGCAGAGCCCGGAGCCTGGGAATGAGAATCTCGGGGTGGAACGACGATTCCAGGAGGGCGCGCGCATGGGTCCGGTAGCGCTTCAGAAGGGAGGGGTCGGCGATCAGCCGTTCCATGAGGGGCCGCCCGGGAACGGGCGCCGGCCACGCGGCGTTCCAGCCAGCGAGCACGGGCACACGGCCGAAGGCGTTGTCGGCGAATCCGACGTCGAGGTCCCAAGGAATGTAGGTCCAGCGGCGATCGTCGGGATTCCGGTAGAGATAGTAGTTGTGGGGTCCCCAGCCGGTGTACTGATCGAATGCGCCGGCGAGGAGCAGTACGGCGGTGGTCTTCAGGAAGGCTTCGAGATCGAGAGACCTGGCCAAGGCCTCCCCGTCAACCACGGGCGTGTTGACGACGCGGATGAATTCGATCAGGGCCTCGAAGGCGTCGCGTTCCGCTTTCTCGCCTTTGGAGCGAAGTTCGAACGCCGTTCGGTAGACGTCGGGGTTGTCGCCGAGGAACTGGAGATCGGAGCCCGGGCCGCCTTCATCGACTTTGAAGAGCGCGCCTTCGGATGAACTGAAATGCCGTTCGAGGAAGGAACGGTCGATGCGCTCGACATTGACGTACACGCCGCCCGGTTTCCCGTTCAGGACGACTCGGGCGTAGTTGCAGCGCGAGGCGACGACGCCCGCGGCCCGGAGGATGTCGGTGATGAGGCGTTCGCTGTAGAGCCCGCCGAACTGAACGGCGTTGTCCAGGGCCACGTGGCGCAGTCCGAGGAAACGCTGACCCTTCGTGAACTCCGAGAATTCGATGAGGAACGAGCGCTTATGGGTCGCGTCGGGGCTGGAAGAGCTGTTGCCCTTGTACCGGATTCCAACGGGATGGAGCGTTTGATCCTTCCAACGGAACGTCCCTGGCACCGAAATCCGCTCCGGCAAGGCGCGGCGCATGCGGTCCAGGTTCTCCGGAGAGATCTCCAGATGGATGTTCTGGACGACCGCGGGATCGAAGAAGGCCGCCGAGGGGTCGTTGGTCTGGGCGACAGCAGCCACACCGATCCGGACGGAAATGGCGACGAGGAGGATCGTGATGACGTTCCGTGAGAGTCGGGGTGTGTCCATCGAGGGTGAGATCCATGGCTGAGTCCGGCCGCGGATCCTTGCCGACGCGTGGTCGGGGGGGCGCATTGGGAGGAGGGGCGTTTCATCACGGTTCACGCACGCGAAAGTAGCCGAAAGCCGCCGGTCCGGGAGCAACTTCGAGTTCCAGGGTGCGTTCGTCCGGGCGCAAGGTCTGTTCGACGGTCCAAACGGCGCCGGGGCTCAGAGACGACGACCGCTCGAGTTGGTAGACGCGACCCTGGAATCCGTAAAGCGTCAGGGTGACGAAGCCGTCCGCTGAAGGGGACGCGTCGAGCAGGGGTTCGGATTGCACGACGAAGACGCGTCCAGGGCGGCCGAGGGCGCTGGCGATCTCTTCGCCGCCCCGTCGGAGGCCCGACAGGTTCTGAATCCGGAACATGTCGATTCCCGACCGGCCGGTCGCGCGGGAGTTGAAATGAAGGTGGGCGACGGTCCGGGTTCGTTCGACAAGACCCGAGGCGGCGAGATCCAGACTGAGTCGGAACTGACCGGGTCCGAGGGTCTCCCAGCCGGCGAACACGACTTCGTCGTCCACGGGTTCAAGCTCCGTGGGGAGCACGTGGTCACCTTCCAGGTTGATGTCGATGACCACCTGGGCGAGTTCGGGACCCGAGGTGAGCTGAATCGGAAGGGATCCGGATTCCCCGGCGAAGCGGTGGATATTGCCGAGGGCCACGGAGAAGTCGGCCCGGCTGTCGGCCACGGCGATCTGAAAGACCTGACGGGCCGAAAGGGGAGGCGAACCCGAATCCCGGACGATGATCTCGACGGGGTGGACCGACCCGCCCTGCGAATTGGAGGGCGTCCAGCGGAACAGTCCGGTGGCGGGATCGAGGGTGGCGCCGACAGGGGCGCCCGCGCCCAGAGAGTAGGTCAGGGTCTGCGCCGGAATGTCCGGGTCGACGGCTCGGTTGGCGATGACGAGGGTCTGGCCTTCCCGGATCGAGCGTGAGGCGATGGGGTCGAGGATCGGCGCGGAGTTTTCATCGGCGACCCGCACGAGGAACGAGCGGACGGCGCCCAGGCGAGGCGCGCCGTTGTCGAGCACCTGCAGGGTCAGTCGATGGGTCGCGGGTCCGTTGCCTTCGCCGGTGTTCCAAGTGATGACACCCGTGTACGGGTGGACGATGATCCCGGGCGGCAATCCCCCTTCCAGGCTGAAGACAAGTGTGTCGCCGTCCGGGTCCTCGGCGGAGGGCCGGATCACGAGCGTGACGCCTTCGCGGACGGCCTGGTCGGGGATCGCGGCCAGGACGGGAGCGCGGTTGTTGCGCGTGACCCGGGTGAACGCATCCGGCGTGGGAGGGGCGGATTCCCGATTGCCGGCCAGATCCGTGGCGATGCTGTAGAAGCGATAGGTCCGGCCGAGGGCGCCCTGGTAGGTTGCGCTTCGGTCCAGTGTCTCTCGCTGCCACAGCGCGAACGGCTGCTCGTCGACCGAGGCGTAGACATCGAAGAAGGAGATTCCGCTTCCCCCTTCGTTGTCGGCTCCGTCCCAGGTCACCGCGAAGAGGGCCGAGTTCTCCGCCGCCAGGGCGGCGACGCGGCTGGTGGGGGCGGTTGCGTCGCCGGCCGGCCGCTCGGCGTAGATCAACCGGTATCGGCCGGTGCTGTCGCGGTCGAAGAGATGGAGGTTGTGCTCCACCAAAGGGCGACGCGCATTCCCGAGGAAGGTTCGGTCGGTGGTCCACGCATTCTCGCCGAATGGGATCTCGACGCCGTCGGAGCGCACGACGCGCGCCAGTTCGAACCGGTCCGCGCCGGGATTGGGAAGGCGCAAGTAGACCCACCCGGGTGGAACGGAGGCGGTGAGGTTGACCTCGAGTCGGCCAGTGGCTGGCGCCGCGTCGAAGGCGCCGTCGAGCACGGTCGCGACGGGTTCCCGCGATCCATCGCTGAGGTGGATTGTGTCGGGATAGTCCATGAGGTCCGCGACGTCGTTGACGAGAAAGTCGGGTCGGCCGTCGTCGCGGGTGCCGGGGGCGCGGACGATGTGGATCAGTTCGTGGATCTCAATTCCTTCGACGAGGGACAGTCGTTTGTCGCCGAGATCGTTCCGGTGCTCGATGGTGGCGCTGTATTCCAGGAAGCCGCCGAGGAGTGTCGAAGTCATCAGCCAGCGGCCGATGGCGTTGGTCCCCGGCGGGATGGCCCCGAAATCGACCGTCAGCGAAGGCTGGAGGTTCCGTCCCGCCACTTCGGTGGCGATGATCTTGAAGTCCGCCAGCAGGCCTTTTTCGTTTTCCACGATCCGCGGCTGGGCGGACGCGATCCGAACCTGGTTCGCGATGCCGCGGCCCTTGTTTTGAACCAGGACGGCCAGGGAATACGGAACACTGGGTTCCACGGCCGTGGTGAACGGATCGTCGGCGAAGACGTCGCGTTGATGGAAGTAGGTCACGGCGAGACTTGGGCTGGGGTGGACCGTGAGGGCCGCCGGGGCCAGCGGCACGGTGACGTTCAGGCCGCCCTGTCGGTAGCTGAGTCGGCCGCCGACGAGGTATTCGACGGGTCCATCGGGCGCGGCGTCGGGAGTGGGGATGAGCAGCCAACGCGCGCTGCCTGTGCCTCCTCCGGCGAGAGTGCCGGTCCCATCCACGCCGGTGAGGCCGTTCAGAACAGGGTTCTGAATCACGAACACATCCGTGGCACCCTCGCCGGTGCGGCGGCGGATCTGGACTTCGACCGACACCTGTTCGAGCGGATCAGTCAGCGCGTTCTCGATCTCGAGAGTGGCGTCGAAGGCGTCCCGGGTGGCGATGAGATCCTGATCGAGGCGAAGCCGCACATGGGCGCAGACGCCGCCACTGTCGCCTTCGCCGAGGAAACGAAGAATGTCCGCCCCGGCGCGGTTGTAGGCATCCGAGGGCGACCGGAATCCGGCGGCGACGCTTTCCGCGTCGGCTTCGATCTGCCCGCGGGCCAGATCGCGGAGGGTGTCCATGGCGATGAAATCCGGGTTTTGTCCAGCCGGCACTCGGGAAGCCTCGAAAATGCCCGCGTTCCAGGAGTCGATGGATCGATTCCAGCGATCGAGGAAGGCGCGGATGACGGCGGGAGTGACGGAGGCCGGGACGGGAGTGGCGAGCAATTCGGTGGCCTCGGTGGCGGCGATGCGGAAGCCGCCCGCGGTGGCCGGTTCGATGCGTGCCGCGAAAGCGGCGAGGAAGACCTGGGCGCCGACGGGCGTCGGATCGCCGAGCCAGGCGTCGTTGCCGAGCAGGTAGCGGATGGGAGCCATTTCGCGAGCGAGCCATTCCGCGCGTTGGCGAAGGAGGGTGAGTTCGGCGCGTTCGACGCGACTGGTCAGTCCGGCATGGAGGGATGGGGAACGGGATCGGCCTGCCAACGCACGGGAGCTGCCGCCGTCGTCACCACCACCACCTCCTCCTCCACCGCCCCCGCCACCCCCTCCGCCCAGGGGGCTTCCGCAGTTGTTCGCGAGGTCGATGGCGCACTCGACGGCGTCGATGGCTTTGTTGAGTTTCGACAACTCGGCCCCGAGCGTTTCGGCGCAGGTGAATCCGGCTTTGGCGCAGTCCCAAGCGGCCTGTGCGGAGAAACCCTCGTTCTTGTGTTTGGCGCAGCCGTAGAGGTCCTTGGCGCAATCGAGGACGTCGGGGAGGACGATTTCGAGGAGGCAATTCAGGATGGCGAGGAGGCAGGGATCGCAGGATCGGATTCCGGCGGTGCTTCCGCCGCCACCGCCGTTGCCCGACCCGCGTCCGCCGCTCCCGCCGCTGTTTCCACCGGGGTATCCCCCGCCGCCGGAGCCGCCGCAGCCCGATCCGGCATTCACGATTGCGACTCCCGCGCCTCCGCCGATGGTGGCGCCGCCGCAGGGGATCTCGAATTTGAGCCCTCCCGAAACGCCGCAGCCGCCGCCGCCGGCATGGAGTCCGACGCGGGACTGGAGGCGGACGGGTTGAGTCGACGGCGCGCCTCCCGTCCCGAGCCGGCGTACGAGCAGGGGAATGGTGAGGGTGCTGCGGGCGGGAAGGGTTCCCAAGTCCTCGATCAGGGGTTCGAAGCGCCAGTCCGGATGGTCGCCGAATGTGAGCCGTGCTTTCTGCGCGGCGACCAGGCCGTGGTTGGTGATTTTCAGTTCGACTTGAGTGACGTCCGCCGAGAAATCCGCGAGGTCGATGACGGCCGGGTCGATGGTGACCACCGGCATGGGAACGAACGCTTCGAAAACCGTTTCGATGGAGATGCGGGTTCGGTCCTCGATTTCGGTGGGGACGACGGTCCACAGGTAGCGAACGGCCTGGCGCGGGAGGAAGGCGACGACGTTGGTTTCGAATCCGGCGATGACGAGGCTGGTGTCGCGGTAGGTCCCGTGCTGATCGGCCCGGATCCGAACGTCGTACCAGCCTTCGGGAAGCTGGGGGATCAGAAGTTGTCCGGTGGCGTCGGTGACTCCGTTGGTGACCACCTGTTCGGAGATCGCGTCCATCACCGTGACCTCGGCTCCGGCGACGTTGGGAGCGCCTTCGGCGTAGTAGGTGTATTCGTCGACGGCGGTCAGGCGGAGGTCGCCGCGGGCTTCCGACAGCACGCGGAATCGGAACGGGAGATTCACGAGGTGGGAACCCGCGGCGAGGACGAGGGTGCCTTCGTGAAGGCCCAGCGGCGCATCGAGGCCCGGATGGAGTTGCAGGGTCACCCGATGGGTGGCCCCGGCGGCGATGGGTGGGATGGGGTTGGCGGAGGCGACGCGCAGCCACGGAAACTCCGGTGGCAGGGCGACGTGAACGGGTTCGCTGTCGCTTCCGCCCGAGTTGATCACATCGAATTCGATCAATGCCTGACCGCCCGGCCGCACTCCTCCGATCAGTTCGGAGGGTCGGACTTTCACGATCGCGCGGTGGGGTGTGACCGTGAGCGGGAGCGGGATGTCGAGAAGCGCACCCTCGGTGGTGGCCACGCGGAGGACCACTTCGCCCTCGCCCGAGGATCCGTCGTTCGCCGTGACGGCGAAGGCGATCGGCGTCTGGGCGAGTCCGCCGAGGGTTCCTCCGGTGGGAACGCTGGCGGTGACCTGGACGCCGGGGAGATTGCTGACCACGGTCACCTGGAGTCCGTGAAGCGCCGCATCGCCGAGATTGGACAACACCAGTTGTCCCGTGACGCTGCTTCGTTCCCGCACGGTCAGGCCGGGAAACTCCTCCGCCGCGAGCCCGACCAGGTTGAAGCTGTCCTGGACCGCGGCCGACGTCGCGCCCGGGTGGGCTGCGCCGACCTCGTAGATTCCCGCCTCGCCCGGCAGCGGCTGGAAAGTGGTGGAGAATCGACCGAGTTCGTCGGTCAACGCGGAAATCACGCGGCGGGTACCGCGGACTCCGATGTGCAGGTTGACGAGGACGAACGGCGCTGGACCGCCTGTCCGGGTCGAAAGGGCGGATCCGCGCAGCGTGATGGGTGTGCCGGCGGGCGCCGATTTCGGATCGGCTTCGACCGCGGCCCGGTAGGCGGCTTCGACGCGGATGGGGCGTGGCGATATCGCGGTGTTGTTGTTCTCCAGCACTTCCGCGATCTGTCCGGCGACATCGGTCGCGGCGAGGAGCCAGTAGTCGCCAGGAACGGTGGGCAGTCGAATCTGACGCGACTGCGCGAAGGACTGCCCGACCGGCAGGGTGCCTCCGAAACTCGTCTCGGCGATCAGGGTGTCGTCCCCGGCGCGCGAATCGGTCGACAGGAACACGCGCGTCACCCAGTTCGTCCCGGCATCGGCAAGCCCCTGGTTGAGGACCCTGTAAGCGACGTTGATGGCGGTCTCGGTCTCGGCGGTGTCGGGTCCGGAGACGGACGTGACGACGAGGTCGGCGTAGGGGAGATCGGTCACGGTGAGGGAGACTTCGGCTGACGTGTATCCCGGCGCGCTGGCCGTGATTCGCGCGATCTGGCTGCCGTCGACGCGGTCGTCGTCGAAGGTGTTCACCGGCACCCTGACCTCGCGTTCGCCGCTGGCGATGGTCGCCGTGGGCGGCACGGCCGCCTCGCCGGGCAGCGAGGAACTCAGGTTCACCGTCAGCGGCGCGGCCTCGGTGGCATTGCGGGTGACGGTGAGGACCGTCACGGCCGTGACTCCCTCGGCAAGCACGTCGCGATCCGCCGCCAGGAAGAGCGCGGGACCGTCATCGTCGGTCACGGACAGCGTCGCGGGCGCGGTGGTGGCGACGATCGAATCCGAGTCGGTGGCCAGCGCGGAGGCCCGGAGTTCGGCCACGCGGGTCCCGTCGACGAGCGCATTGTCGACGACTTCCACTGGGAAACTCACCGAAGCCTGGCCGGACGGGATGACGACGCGGTCGGGGACGCGGACGAGGGCGGGGTTGGTGCTTTCCAGGATGACCGCCAGCGACCGGGGGCTGGGGGATCCGCGCGAGACGGTGGCGGTGGTGGCCGCGACTCCGCCTGATTCGGTGACCCTGTTCGCCGCGAGGGTGAGCGTGAAGTTCGGGAGATCATTGTCGGCGATCCGGATGGACGCCGAAGCGCCCACCGTGTCGGGGGCCGACACGTCGAGGCGCGCGGTGCGCGCGGATTCGCCCCGTGAATCGTCCACGGCCATGACCACGAATCCCACGCCGCTTTGCCCGGCCGGGATCGTCACGGGACCGGGGACCGACAGATGCGCGGTGCTGGAGGGCGTCACCGTCACGATCAGCGGAGCGGCGGTGGGGCCGTCGCGGGAGACGGTCATCGGGAACGTCAGACCTTCGGTCACCTGGGTCGTGGTGGGCTGAAGCGTGAGGCGCGGGAGGTCGGAATTCAGGACGGTGACGGATGCCGTGGCGGCCCGATAGGCGGGCGCCGAGGCGCGAAGCGTGGTCGGCGTGTCGGCGTCGGCGACGCCATCCGCGAGAACCCTGACCGTCACCGGGACCGTGGACTGGCCGACCCCCAGGGTGACCGACGGAGGCGCGGCCAGTTCACCGGGCGGCGTGATGGAGAGGGTGACCACGAGCGGCACGGAAAGGTCCCCGTTCCGACTCAGAAGGGTCGGGATGGAAGGTTGCGTGGCGTTCTCCGCGATTTCCGCGACTGGGATCTGCCACTCCAGGACTGCGGGAACTCCGAGGGGACCGGGCGCGGTGGTCGAGTTGTTGGCCTCCTGACCCTCGACCACGGTGCCGTCGGTGTCGGTCGTCACGGTGACCGAGTAGCTTCCCGCGGGAAGGCCGGCGGGGAGGTTGGCGATTTGGGATCTGGAGACGGAGGCGCCGCTGGGCAAGTCGTTGGTGACCTCGATGAGGAGCAGGGGGCGGGGGACGGATGGGCTCGCGACCGGGACGAGGACGACGCGCTCGGACCAGGGTGTGCGGGCGAGGCCGGGGCCGCTGTTGGCGGTTTGCCACTGAAGTGGGATGGCGGTTCCTCCGAGGCCTTCCGCTGGAATCTCGAGGCCGGTGATTTGAAGATCGGGCAATGGCGGAAGGAGGAGGCCGACGGTGCCGGTGGTGGTGTTGTTCGTTTCGCGGCTTTCGGCGATCGAGTCGCGCGCGTCGATCCGGGCGAGGACAGTGTGGTTGCCTGGGGGAAATCCGGGCGGCAGTGGGAGTGTCAGGACCGTGGATCGGGAGACCGCGGCGCCTGGGGCGAGGGGACCGGCGACGGTTTCGAAGTGGACTGGCACTTCGCCGACGGCGGAACCCGCCGATGCGCGAAGTGCGAACTCTTCCCGCCACTCGCCGGTGGCGGGCGCCGAGCCGATGTTTCGAACGGACCAACGGAGCGTGGCTGGAGTGCCCAGGGTGGCGGGGGCGGGTTCGAGCGCGACGGAATCGATCACGAGGTCGGGGGCGCGGATCTCGGTGGGTGTGATGGCGGCGGAGGCGTTGTTGGCGGTGTTGGTGCCTTCGAAGACAAGGCGATCGCGATTCGCTTCAACGACGAACCGCCAGGTTCCGGCGAGGTTCGCGGGGACAAGGACCTGGTTGGTGAAGAAGAGGGAACCGCCGGCCGGGAACGCGCCACGGGAGACGAACGTCCCGAGCAGCAGGTCGCCGCCGGGCTCGGCATCGGAGGAGAGATACACGGCGTCGGACCAGGTGGTGGTTTCGACCGGGGTGCCGCGGTTGGCGATCTCCCAGACGAGATCGATGGCTTGCGGTGCGACGACGATCGCGGGGGCGCGGATTCCCGCGACCACGAGGTCGGCCGGGCTGGGGAAGGAGGCGGTTCCACCGTTGATGTATTCGAAGACCGTGCCGGTGGTGTCGGAGAGTGTCCCGAACACGACGGTTGCCGCATCCACGGTGACCCGCGAGCGGGTGATCGAGACCAGCCGCGCCGTGGTGATCGTGCCGGAGCGGCGGAGGATCAGGCTGGCGTTGTCGAGCGCCGTCAGGCCCGGGATCGCGATGGCGCCGCCGTCCCTCGCTTCCAGGCTGCTGCTGCCGCCCGGCGGTGAGACGAGGGGACCCGACCATCCGGAGAGATCAACGACGCTTCCCGCCGCCGACGCGTAGGCATCGAGCGAACCTACGAGGCTCGACAGGAGCGGCAGCTCGATCCGCCCGCCGGTGTAGGCGAACAACTCGAGTTGGTAGCCCGAAGGGAGCGTGGCGGACCGGACATTGGGCAGGCGCAGGACGGTTCCGGCGTCCTGAACCGAGAACGTGATGTACTGGGGCAGCGGCTGGATCAGAGCGGTGACGCCTTCGAGCGTGAGGTTGGCGCCCTCGGAAAGATCGATGTTGGATCCCAGCAGATTGGTCAGGCCCGGAAGGACGGCGGACGAATCCCGGAGCGTCAGTTTGCCCTCTCGGAAGTCGGTGAACTGCATCAGCGGAAGTTGTCCTGCGCCGCGCTGGGTCGCGTCCACTCTCGCCAGCCGGGAGACGCCGGGCATGAGAATCCGGGCTCCGTTCCGCGCTTCGAGCGATGAACGGCCCCTCGACGTGTCCGCGAGTTCCCCGGTGAAACCAGGAAGGTCCACGGCGCTGCCTTCGCCGTCCGCGTAGACCTCCAGGGATCCTTCGAAGGAAGCCAATCGCGGCATCTCGATGCGGCCGCCGCTGTAGGCGAACAACTCGAGTTGGTAGAACTCACGCACGCCGCTCGAACTCACGAAGGGCATTCGCAGGACGCTGTCGGCGCCGCTGACCTGGACGGTGAGGTTCGCCGCATTGGTTTGAACGAGGCGGGTCACGCCCGGAAGGGCGAGTTGAGCGCCGTTCTCCAGGGTGATGCCCGTCGACGCCACCTCGGTCAGCGACGGCAGGTCCCATCGCGCGTCGTTGAGGCGGAACTGGGCCTGGGTGAGTGATCGAAGCTGGGTGAGCGGGAGCGAGCCATCGCCGCGCACGGTGACGTTGACTCGTTCGAGGGCGTTGAGCGCGGGCAGATCGATCACGCCGCCGCTCCGGACTTCCAGCGCCGAGTTTCCCGGGCCCGTGTGTCGGACCAGGCCGGCCATCGCCGGCAGTTCGACCCGCGAACCGGTCCCTTCGACGTACACGTCCAGACCACCGACGAAACTCGCGAGCCGCGGAAGGACAACGGCACCGCCGGAGGAGGCGCTTAGATTCAAGTGGTAGAAATCCTCCACCTTCGCCGTGGCGACGTTGGGCAGTTCGGCGACGCTCCCGGCCCCGGAAACGGCGATTCGGAGGTCGGCGGAATTCGTGCGAAGGAGGGCGTCGACCGCGGGCAGCGCCAGCCGCGCGCCATTCCGAATGTCCAGATCGCTGCCGGCGAGATTGGTCAGACCAACCAACGATGCCGAAGCGCCATCCAGCAGCAGCAGGCCCGATTGCAGACTGAGAAGCTGTCCCAACGGGGAGGTGGCGGCCCCGCGCACGATCAGGCTCATTCCGCGGAGGTGGCGCAGGTTGGGCATGCGCAATTCGGCTCCGGTCCGAACTTCCAGGGAGCCGGTGCCCCGGTTCGTGCTGACGAGCGTGTCGCCCCAGCCGGACACGTCGACGACGCTCGAACCGCCCGTCGTGTAGACCGTCAGGGATCCGTCCACGGAACGGAGCGCGGCCAGTCGGATCTGCGCGCCGTCGGTCGCCGTCAATTCCAGGTCGTAGAATTCCGGGACCTCCGCCGAAACAACGGCCGGCAGGTCGAGAACGGAGCCTGCGTCCAAGGCGCGAAGGCGAAGGTCGCTGGACTTGGACGTCTGGAGGCGCGCGAGGCCGGGCAACGTCAGATTCGCGCCGCGTCGGACGCTCAGGTCGGATCCCGAGTGGGTGATCGTGCCGGTCGCGCGAAGAACGGTGCCGGCGCCCGTGGCATCGAGTTCACCGCCCGCCAACTCCAGGGTTCCTTCAATCCGGGATTCGCCGGCGGTCACCGTCAGCGACCCTCCCGAGAGACGGAAACCCCGGGCGCACGTCAGGCTTCGGATCTGGGTGCTGCCCGACGCGTGTTCGACGGGCGGAACTCCGGCCTGGCCGATCACCACGTCGTCGGTGGATCCGGGGAGGGTGTCTCCGGACCAGTTGGCGGGTGTGCTCCATTGGGAGTCGCCCCCGCCCCCGTCCCAGGTGATCGTGGCCCCGCACGCGACGAGTCCTCCCAGGATCCAGGAAACCGCCCAGAGGCATCTCCGTCGAATCCGTCGCCATTGCGTTTCGAGGGGGTGGAGTGGGACAGCCGACCGAACGGGATGGGATGGGTTCACGGCTCTTGAGGGTGCCGAAGGCACTCTGGGCGGATCCGGAATCCCCTGGCAATGGCGCAGCGGACGGGTGCGAGAGGCACAGCCTGGTTGAGGGCCACCGCGGAACGGGCCGAGTCCGTGGCAAGGAACGGAGGGGCGGGTGGGACGGATGCGGCGAACCGAGTCCGGCGGTTTGCCGAACGTTTGAATCCCAAAGCCCCCGAGTCGACGGGACGCTTCTACCGGCTCACGGCCAGCGGTTCCACTTTCCAGACCCGCTCGCAATAGTCGCGGATCGATCGGTCGGAGGAAAACTTGCCCATGCGAGCGGCGTTGAGGATGGACTTGCGGGTCCAGGCCTGGGGGTCGCGCCACAACGCGCTGACTTTTTCCTGGCATTCCACGTACGCTTGGTAGTCCGCCAGCACCAGGAACGGATCGTGTCGGCGGAGGTTCTCGACGAGGGGCCGGAACAGATGCGTGTCGCCGCCCGCGAGCGCGCCGGAGGCGATGAAATCCAACACCTCCCGGAGCGCGGCGTTCTGTCCGTAGACGGCGTCCGGGCGGTAGCCGGCGGCCTTCAGTTCCCGCACCTGGGTGGCATCCAGCCCGAACAGGAAGAAGTTGTCCGCTCCCACTTCCTCACGGATTTCGACGTTGGCGCCGTCGAGCGTGCCGATCGTCAGCGCGCCGTTGAGGGCGAATTTCATGTTCCCGGTGCCGGAGGCCTCTTTGCCCGCGGTGGAGATCTGTTCGGACAGGTCCGCCGCGGGGTAGATGTGCTGGGCGTTCTTCACATTGAAGTCCGGGAAAAAGACGACGCGCAGGCGATCGCGCGAGACCGGGTCCTGGTTCACGACGGAGGCCACGGAATGGATCAGCTTGATGATGAGCTTGGCCATGGCGTAGCCGGGAGCGGCCTTGGCTCCGAACAGGAAGGTCCGCGGGGGCACGTCCGCGTCGGGATCGCGCCGGAGGCGCAAGTACAGGCTGAGGATGTGAAGCACGTTCAGATGCTGCCGCTTGTATTCGTGCAGCCGCTTGGCCTGGACGTCGAACAAGGACGCGGGATCGACCCGCACGCCGATGCGCTGCTCGATCAACCGCGCCAGGTCGCGTTTGGCCGCGAGTTTCACTTCGCTCCATTGCCGGCGGAACGGCTCGTCCTCGGCGAGCGATTCCAGTTGTCGGAGCTTGGAAAGGTCGCTCAACCAGCCGTCGCCGATGCGGCTCGTGATCAATGCCGCGAGGGGCGGGTTGCTGACCGCGACGAAACGCCGGGGCGTGACGCCGTTGGTGACGTTGATGAATTTGTCCGGCCACAATTCGGCGAAGTCCCGCATGACGGTTTTGACAAGCAGTTCGGAGTGCAACTGGGCGACCCCGTTGACGCGGTGACTGCCGACCGTCGCGAGGTGGGCCATCCGGATGTGGCGCCCGCCCGATTCGTCGATGAGCGACATCCTGGCCAGGCGCGCCTCGTCTCCCGGGAACCGCGCCCGGACCTCGTCGAGGAATCGGCGGTTGATCTCGTAGATGATCTGCAGGTGCCGGGGCAGGAGTTCGCCGAACAATCCGACCGGCCACTTTTCCAGGGCCTCGGGCAGCAGGGTGTGGTTGGTGTAGGCGAAGGTGCTCCGCGTGACCTTCCAGGCGATGTCCCAGTCGATCCCATGCTCGTCGACGAGGAGGCGCATGAGTTCCGCCACGGCGATCGACGGGTGGGTGTCGTTGAGCTGCACGGCCCATTTCTCGTGAAACCTGTCCAGCGGGCGGCCCAGGAGCAGATGCACGCGAATCATGTCCTGCAGCGAACAGCTGACGAAGAAGTACTGCTGTTGCAGGCGCAGCGTCTTGCCCTGGATCACCTCATCGTTCGGATAGAGGACCTTCGTGATGTTCTCGGAGACCAGCTTCTCCTCGACCGCCCGGTAGTAGTCGCCGTGATTGAACGCAGCGAAGTCGAAGGATTCCACGGCCTCGGCCTTCCAGAGCCGGAGGCGGTTGCAGGTCCCCACGCGGTACCCGAGGATCGGCGTGTCGTACGCCACGCCTTTCACGTCGGTGTGCGCGTTCCACCGCATTCGGGCGCGGCCCTTCTCGTCGGTCCACCATTCCGTGCCGCCCCCAAAGCGGACCTCGAAGGCGATCTCCGGGCGGGGGATTTCCCACGGATTGCCGAATCGAAGCCACTTGTCGGTGACTTCGACTTGCCAGCCGTCCCGGATCGCCTGGTCGAAGATGCCGAACTCATAGCGGATGCCATAGCCGATGGCGGGGATCTCCACGGTGGCCATCGAATCCATGTAACACGAGGCGAGACGACCCAGGCCGCCGTTGCCAAGACCGGGTTCTTCCTCCTGTTCGATCAGCGAGTCCAGATCCAGACCCATTTCCGCCAGGGCCTGCCGGGTCGGCTCCGCGATTCCGAGGTTCAGGAGGTTGTTGGCGAGGTGCGGGCCGGGTAGGAACTCCGCGGAGAGGTACGCAACGGCCCGGGAATCCTGCGCGCCGAAGGCTTCCAGGGTTCGGACACCCTGTTGGAGGACGCGGTCCCGGACGGTCAACGCGAGTGCCGTGTAGAGGTCATGGGGGGTGGCCACGCTGGGCACGCGACCCATGCCGCAGAAAAGGTTGTTGAGAAACGATTGCTTCAGATCCGCGACGCTGTTGCCGGTGCGGACGCCGGCGGCGGGCGAGAGGCTCCCGGACAGTGAGACCGACTTCTTGCGAGGGCTGGTCATGGCGGTGGGTGGGATGGGTGGTCGAGGAATGGAAGGGGAAGGATTTCGGGGCGCGTTCGACGTTCGACACCGTTTACAGGATCCCGGCGGTTTGGCAACCGACCTGGGTCCTCCGGCAGGCCGTCAAGTAGTCCGATCAACGGGACGAACGACGCCGGCGGACGGCGACGAATTGGAACGAATGGAATGGAGAAGTGGCGCGCCCGGCGTGGATCGAACACGCGACCCGCTGCTTAGAAGGCAGCTGCTCTGGCCAACTGAGCTACGGGCGCAACCCGCCTTTGTTTGCGTCGGATCGCCGCCCGGGGCAAGCCGGTTTTCGGCCGGCGCTGGGGCGGAGGCGGAGGTTGGATGCCTGCCTTTCCTGTGTCTGCGACGCCGAAGGGGTGGAACGGGCCGTCGGCCCTGTTGAAACCGTTGGGACAAGGACCTTGGGCGTCGCACAAGTCTGGGATGTGTTCGGGCCTTTGGCCCTCAGCATGATGCATCGAATCCAAGGGTTTCATGATGACTTCCAGGAGCCATGCTGGCCTACCCACCCCAAACGCCTGACACCCAGATCGAAGGGCTCTGGAATGATTCCAAAAGCGCCCACGGCGCGCCATCATCCCAGCCTGGGGCAACGCCCCTAGAGCGAGGCGTCGAATGGAACGCGGGCTGAGAACTCGCCCCTGACCCCTTTGAACCCATTGAACCTATCCTTCCTACACCGGCTCAGCCACCACTTCCCAAGAACCAGACGAATCAGCCGTGACCAGCGACCGCTTGGCTATGATTCGCGGCTTGCCGTTTTACTTAAAATGGTCAGTTTACTGCGCAGTAAAACATCTGCCTTGAGTAAACAAAGAACCATCAACACGGAGGCGCAGCTCCGGCAGGCCGCCAAAGAAGCCTTGGAAGCGGACGCCCTGTTGCGCTGGCGCTGGAAGGCGTTCGAGTTGAAGCGCGAGCGAGGGGCGGACGCTTTGCTGGAGTTGAACGTGGACGGGCGGCGGTTGGTGTTCGAGGTGGAGTTCAAGCTCACGCCGTCCGCACGCGAGGTGGAAAGGTTGTCGGAGCGCGGCGGGACGCGGCCGGGCCTGCTGATAGCGCCGTCGCTGTCGGAGGTGCTGGTGGAGCATTGCCGGGAGCGCGGCTTGAGTTGCATGGATCTAAACGGGCGGCAGTGGATTCGCGCGGAGGGAGTGCTGGTGGACCGGAAGCCCTCCGAAGAGCGGCGTTTTCGTCCACCGGTGCCGCCGCCGGATGTGTTTCAACCCAAAAGTTCACGGCTGGTGCGGGCTCTGTTGAGCCAGCCGGATTGCACTTGGTCACAAGGCGAGTTGGGCGAGCGAACCGGATTGAGTCCGGGTTTGGTTTCACGTCTGGTTCGGCATCTGGTGAACGAAGGATTTGTGGCGCAGGACAAGCGGGCACTGCGGGTAAGGCGCGCGGACGCGTTGCTGGACGCCTGGGCGGCGCGGGATGATTGGGGGAAGCGGACGACACTGAGGCAGTATTCGTTGCTGGAGTCGGATGCCGAAACGGTCGCGCGCAAGCTGGTGAAGGTCTTCCCGGCAGGTGAAACGCTGGTGTTTACGCAGTGGTTTGCCGCCAACTTGCGGCACCCTTACACCATTCCTCCCTTGGTATCGGCCTACGTCGCGCGATTTCCCTCCGAACAGACCGAGCGTGAACTCCGAGCAAGGCAGGTCGCCGACGGAGGGACGCTGTGGCTGGTTGCGCCGAAAGACGGCGGCATTTTCCGTGAAACCCAGCGGGTGGGTGATTTCACGCTGGCGTGCGACGCGCAGATTTATCTCGACCTGCTGCACGTTGGCTTGCGCGGACCTGAACAGGCCAAGGCACTGCGCGAGTGGAAAGATTTTGGGTCGGTGAAAGCATGAGCAAGTTTTCCAGCTTCGCCGAATACCCGCCGCGCAGCCTGGCGGGCGCGGAAGCGGCGTTGCTGACGGCATGGGCATCGCTGGAACGATTCCACGATGACCTCGTGCTGGTTGGCGGTTTGGCGGTGAAGTATCTGACCAGGCTGGGCACCGGGCTGCTTCCCGGTCCGGTGACGATGGACGTGGACTTTGGCGTCACGCTGGCAGCGGAAGGCGGACAGTATGGGAGCATCGCTGATGACCTCACAGGCCAGGGTTTCAAGCGTGACGAGAAGGGGAGATACGTCCGGCAATTCGAGACGATGCCGGTGTTCATTGATTTTCTGACCGAGAAGCCGCCGCCGACCGCGAGCACTATCGAAGTCGGAGGTGTCGCCGCTGGAGTCTTTCACGGGATAGCGAGGGCGCTGGCGATCAAGCGCAAGGTCGTGGTCGAGGGAAAGGATTTGTTTGGTGCAACACAGAAGGCTGCCGTTTCGGTGTCGAGCATCGGGCCGCTGTTGGTTCTCAAGCTGAACGCGTTTGCCGGGCGCCAGCAGGCGAAGGATGCGTATGACGTGCTGCTCGCCGTGAGTCGGTTTGCCGATGGGCCGGACGCGGCGATTGCGGCATTTCAGGCAGAAGCATCCGCAGCCAATCGCGGCTACGCGCGGGCTGTCGAGACGCTGCGAAGTCATTTCTTTCAAACGGGCCAGAGCGGTCCGCTTCGCTGCGCGGCGTTCGCTTTGGATGGGCAGCCAGGCACGGACGACCGCCAGATGCGTGAACGCCAGATTGTTGAGCAGTTGGTGACGATTGGCCGCGCGCTCGCTGGAGAAGGGTGAGGAAAGCACCACCCATGCCCCAGGCCTACACCGAGGACCGGCTTGTCGAGCGGCCCGCCATCGGGTTGTTCGCGGAGGTTGGTTGGCAGGTGGCCCGGAAACAATGGGGTCGAGTCACGACAATCAACATTTGCGCCATGGGGAGTGCCATGGCTTAGACAAGAATCGCCGGCGTAGAGGCTGGAGGGCGAGTGAACTGCTGCTGCACTTTTTGACCTCTGCCATATCACCTCCGTTGGTCGTGAAGCAGTGTTGGCGCCGATGGTCGAGTTTTCGGCGCGACTTGGCCGAGGTTGGAACTGGCGCCACCATCCCAACATGACGATTCGGGCGCGCTTCGACGGGCGCACGCTGGTGCCGGACGAGCCTTTGGACCTTCCGATGGATTCCCGGGTGGAACTGGAAGTCCGGCGTGTTGTGGAGCCATGCGCGGGAGTGAGGACGCCATTGCAGGAGTTGGCGGCTCGATTGGCCGAGATCCCTGACAATCCAGATTGGCCTGCAGACGGCGAGACGGTTCACAACGCGTTTTTCGACCGCGAGTTCACCGCAATTCAAGGCTCATGAAGATCAAGTATTTCGAGGACACCGATACCGCCCTCGTCGAACTGTCGGGGGCGGAGATTGCCGAGACCCGCGAGTTGTCGGAGGACGTTTACCTGGATATGGATGCAACCGGGGCGGTGGTTGGAATCACCATCGAGCACGCCAGCCGCCGCGGCGACATGTCGGAGGTCAGCTTCCTGCGAGTACCTTCGAAAGCGGCGGATCAAGAGTTGGAAAGAACGCAGTGATGAGGGCAACGCGGTCAAAACCTCAATGGTCGACAGGCGGCCAGGAGGAACCGTCGCAGGGGTGCTGGATTTACGCTGAACGGCGACCTTGACGCGCCTTTGGGAGGCCATAGCCTGCGAACGTGAACGCAGTGATCAGCCAGGACGGGCGTATTGAGATCCCTCGCGAACTTCGCGAGGAATTGGGGTTGGAGCCCGGCAACGTCCTGGAAATCAGGAATCAGGAGGGGACCCTGGTTGCCTGGAAGAGGGCGGGGCCGGACGTGTTTGAGAAATGGCGAGGGAGAGGGGCCCTTCCAGTCGGCAAGACCACCGAGGACTACCTGGGCCTGACTCGCGATGGTGACGGCCGTTGATGTTGAAACGTCGGTCTTGTTGGATGTGCTGCTCAACGATTCGCAGCACTGCGCCCCCTCCATGGCCGCGCTGCGAACTGCTTCGGAAGGCGGCTCTCTGGTGATCTGCGAGTCGACCTGAAGTGTTCCACGATCGGCGCTTCCGAAAACCGCGGTTTGACCCGGGCTCGCGGGGCGTACATTCGGCGTCGAATCGCCGACGGGCGCCCGAATGGGGTGGCCGGTCACGGGGCGGAAGGGCGGTCCGATGAGGGCGGAAGGCTGGCTTCGGCGGGTCCGAGTGCATGAATGAATCTCCTGGATCGAACATGGCCGACTCCGGCCGAGAACCTGGCCTGTGACGAGGCCCTGTTGGATGCCTGTGAAGGCGGCGCGCCGGGCCGTGGGGAAGGGGTGCTTCGGTTGCATGAACCGGAGTCCCATTGCGTCGTGGTCGGCTACGGCAACCGTGTGGCGGCCGAGGTGGATCAGGGGGCCTGCGAGGCGGCGGGTGTTCCGATTCTTCGTCGGACCAGCGGAGGCGGCACGGTCGTGCTGGGGCCGGGTTGTCTGGCCTACACCCTGGTGTTGCCGATCTCGGCCGCGCCGGAGCTGGCGACGGTGACCGGGACGAATCGGTGGGTGATGGAAAGGAACCGTTCGATTCTGGAGTCCGTGCTGGGACGGAGCGTGGCTGTCCGGGGCTTCACGGACCTGACGGTGGGCGACTTCAAGTTTTCGGGGAACGCGCAGCGGCGGCGCCGGAACGTGGTGCTGTTCCACGGAACGTTTTTGCTCGCGATGGATTTGGGACGGATCTCCGGACTGCTGAAGCGGCCCTCGTGGGAACCGGAGTATCGTCGCGGCCGTTCGCACGGGGAATTCGTGGTCAATCTCGGCGTGCCGAGTGACGCCGTGCGGGAGGGGATGATGCGGGGTTGGGGTGTTTCGGGGGCTTGGGAGGCGCCACTGGAAGGCATGATTTCGGAGCGGGTGCGGGAGCGCTTCGGACGTCCGGAGTGGAATCTCAGGCTCTGAAAGGGCCTAAGGGATATAGCAAGTTTCGTGCGAGCTTGAGCCTGGGCGGGGGAATCTCCATGCTGCGCGGGTCATGGCGGTGGGAATGCAACTTGGTCAGGGGATGGCGCTGCAGCAGGTGCTGTCGCCCCAGATGCAGCAATCGCTTGCGTTGTTGCAGGCGCCGGTCATGGAGCTGCGGGCGCTGGTCGAACAGGAGATGTCCGTCAATCCCGTGCTGGAGGAGATCGCGCCCGGCGAGCGCGAGGCGTCCGCGGAGGTGGAGGCAGGTGGAACCCGGGACGGAAATGCCCTGGCCATGGATCCGGCCGAGCCCCCGCCGGACGTGCTGTACGATCCGGCGACCGAGAAGGTGAACGGCAGTCCGGTCGACGATTTCCAGGCGACCCTCGATCGCCTTGTTCAGATGGACCAGGAATGGCGGGATCATTTTTCCCAGACCCAGGCTCCGCTCAGGACCTCGGACGAGGACGACGAGAAGCGGCAGTTCCTGATGGACAGTCTGACGCAGCCGGTGTCGATGCGGGGGAACCTGGAGGGGCAGCTTCAGATGGCGGACATGGCTCCCGAAGTCCGGATGGCCGCGGAACTGGTCATTGGAAATCTCAACGACGAGGGGTACCTGGCCACGCCGTTGAGCACCCTGGCGGAGACCAGCCAGGTTTCGCAGGAACTCCTGGAAGCCGGGCTGGTCTGGGTTCAGAGCCTCGAACCCGCCGGCATCGGCGCGCGGGACCTTCGGGAGTGCCTGCTTCTGCAACTGGAACGCCTGGGGCGGAAGGATTCGCTCGAGTACACCGTCGTCCGCGACCACCTGGAACTGTTGGGACGGCGCCGCTACCACGAGATCGCGTCGAAGCTCGGGATCTACTGGGACGAAGTCCAGGACGCGGCCGAGAACATTGCGAAATTGCGGCCACGGCCCGGGACGGAACTGGCGTCCGTCGAACCGGAGTACGTGGTGCCGGAGGTGACGGTCACCCGGGCGGAGGACGGCGGCTACCGCGTCTCGCTGAACGACGAGCCGCTGCCGAAGCTCCGGATCAGCCACACCTACAAGGATCTTCTCGCCCAGGCGTCTTCGAATCAGGAGGTTCGCGACTACCTCCGCGACAAGATCCGGGCGGGGAAGTTCCTGATCCGTTGCCTCGATCAGCGGGAGCAGACCATCCAGCGGATCGCCGAGGAGATTGTGAAGCGGCAACGGGAGTTTTTCGACAAAGGCCGGGCAAGCTTGAAACCCATGACGATGGCCCAGGTGGCGGAGGTGGTCGGCGTGCATGAAACCACGGTGAGCCGGGCGGTGGCGGCGAAGTACATGGACACGCCCCAGGGGCTCATCGAAATGCGGTCGCTGTTCACGAGCGGCGTGGCGACGGCGAACGGCGGGTCGGTGGCCAGCACCGGGGTCAAGGAATTGATTGGGGAAATGGTGCGGAACGAGGATCCGAGCCATCCGCTCACCGACGACCAGATCGAGACGCGGTTGAAGGCTCAGGGGATCCAGATCGCCCGTCGGACCGTCGCCAAGTACCGCGGGGAGATGAAGATCCTGCCGGTGGCGATGCGACGCCACGGGTGACGCGATCTGTGCGTTCACCCGCACGCGCAACAAGAAACTTGCGTGAATCCGGCGGAAAACGTCTTTTAGGGAGCGAACCCGACGCACGGATAACGAACGCATTATGAAATCTTCCCAAGGAGGCTCCGAGAAAGCCCGAAGTCAGCATGGCTTCACCCTGATCGAGTTGCTTGTCGTGATCGCGATCATCGCGATTCTTGCCAGCATGCTTCTTCCCGCGCTCGCCCAGGCGAAGTCCAAGGCGCAGGGCATCCAGTGCATGAGCAACACCAAGCAGCTCATGCTGGCGGTGCATCTGTACTCCGGCGACAACGACGAGAAATTCCCCATGAACGTCCATGGCGGCGAAGCTCAGTCGGGAAGAATGATCTCCCAGTCGCCCACGGGCTATTTTCCCTGGGTGATGGGTTGGCTGACGTGGGACACGAGCCCTCACAACACCAATCGTCTTTATCTGGAGAGTGACCAGTACTCGGTGCTGGCCAAGTACGCGGGAAACACCGCCGCCATTTACAAGTGCCCGGCCGACAAGATCATCCACCCGAGCCAGCGCGGCAGGAAATGGACCCAACGCGTCCGCAGCGTCTCGATGAATGGCGCGGTCGGCAAAGGCAACAAGGCGGCCACCGACGGGCTCCTCAATTGCGAAAAGATTTTCGAGAAAACCACCGATGTGAGCGATCCGTCGCCCTCAATGCTGTGGGTCCTCGTTGACGAGCACCCCGACAGCATCAATGACGGGGCATTCTTCAATTCCCAGGCGGACCGGCGCTGGATCGATCTTCCGGCCAACTACCACAACAACGCCTGTGGCTTCTCCTTCGCTGACGGGCATTCCGAGATCAGGAAGTGGAAGACCACGGTGCCCCGCGAGAAGATCAATTTCAGCTTCACCCCTCCCACGGTCCCCGTGGGCGATCTGGATTGGACCTGGACCATGGAGCGGACATCCGCCCCGGTGCGACGTTAGCCTCTCTCCATGAACCGGAATTCTCTCACAGAGGCACTGAGACACGGAGATTTGAGGATGGATTCCGTCCCCCTCCGCGCCTCCGTGTGATGCCTCTCGGGTTCATGGATCCAACGCGCGAGCCGCAACTCGTTGATGCTCCCCACGGGGCCGCGCGTTCGTGCGTCCCCTCGGTTTTTGACAGGCAGAACCGGAGCCTCCGGTTCTGCTCTTTTTCGCTCCGAGCCCCGACCAGCCCGAATCCCCGGGTCAGGAACCACGAAGTACACCAAGGCCACGAAGGAAGGTCTTGTGAGGGGGCCGACGGAGCGGGCTTGTAGCCGACTGCATGAGCGGCCGTCCCGTGGTTCTCTTCGTGTTCTTCGCGCCCTTCGTGGTGGGATCCAATCTTCTGGCGGTGCCTCATGCGGCGATTTGGGACCAGGTCCCCGGCTTGCGTGGCGAACGGAGTCGTCGCAGGGTGCCGTCCATGCTTCAGCGATCGGCAGCGGCATTCTGTTGGGTTTTCCTCGTCATCTCGTGTGGGGTTCGGCCCGCGGGGGGAGCGGTGGGCGTGGAGCAGGCTCCCCAGTCCAGTCCGTGGCTTCTCGAAGCGCAAAAGGCGCAGGCGAAGGGTCTGGTTCTGAAGGCGGTGGAACTGGCGGGCAAGGCGGTGGAGGAAGCCCCGAAGGATCCGAGAGGCTGGTACTTCAGGGCCTCCCTGCTGGAGCGCTCGAAGCAGTGGGATGGAGTCGAAGCCGACCTGTCCAAGGTCCTCGAGCTGAAGCCGAACGACCCTTCGGTGACGCTGCAACGCGGGGTGGCGCGCCTTCGATTGGGGCGGTTTCCGGATGCCGTCGCCGACTTCGACCGCTACGCCGAATTGAGGCCGGGCAGTCTTCCGGAGCTGTGGCAGCGGGGGATCGCGCTTTTTTACGCCCGACGTTTCGACGAGGGACGCAAACAGTTTGAACTCCATCGAACGGTGAACGGCGACGACGTCGAGAACGCGGCCTGGCATTTCGCGTGCGTGGCGCAGCTCGAGGGGTTCCGTCGGGCCCGGGAACTTCTGATACCCGTCGTCGGCGATTCGCGGATCCCCATGAAGGAGATCCAGGGGATGCTGGCGGGGACGACGACCCCGGAGGAGGTGTTGGCGGCGGCCGAAGGCGTGCCCGGCGGCGCGCGGCGCGATGCGGCGCTCTTTTATGCGCGGCTCTACGTCGGAATGTACGAAGAGGCGCGGGGCAGGCTCGATCTCGCCGCCAAGCACCTCGCCGAGGCGACCAAGACCGCGGACGGTTTTGGCCTCATGGGGGACGTGGGGCGACTCCATGCGGACTGGCTGGCGCGGGAGATTCGGCGGGCAAGATAGACGCGACAGTGTGCTTGGCGGAAATCGCCCGCTGTGTTGAAGTACGAGGGCTTCGCTGCAGGGAGGCAAGGAGCCAAGGAGTCGTTGAGTTGAAAGCGCACCGAAATCCATCGGAGGGGACAGTCGTCTTCCGGAGCGCCGGGAGATCCCATCCTGTTTCCGCGAGGCGGACCCTGGCGATTCTGCTTGGCGTTTTGCTTGGGATGGTGGGGTGGGCGCACTCGGAAGAGCCGCGGATTGTGGGAATCGAGCACCGCGGGGCCGAGTTCCTGATCCGGGTCGAGGTGCCGTCCGGGGTGGCGCGGGTGGTGATCGAAGGCAGCCGTCGGGAGGATCTGCGGGTGTGGATTCCCAAGGCGACCGCGCGCGTGGCGCCGCACGAGAATCAATTGGTGTTTTCCCTGGAAGCCGACGCCCGAATGGAGATGTTCCGGGTTCGGGCCGAGCCCGACGACCCGCTTCCAGCCGAATGGTATGCCGGGCCCACGGTTTTCCCGTTGGAACCCACCGCAGATCCATGGCTTTCGGCGCGCGAATTGGCGGACGCTGATCCTTTCGAGTTCGATATCGGTGTTCCGCATGGGGGGATGAATCTCCGCGCCCTCCGGGGCGACACCTGTTTTTTCTTCAATGAATTCCGGGGCCTTCAGCGGATCGATCTCACGGATTCCGCGCATCCCAAGGTGATGGGGACCTTGGCTCTGCCGGGACATGGCGAACGCATGGATCTGCTGGGCGACGATCATGTGGTTCTCTTGCTCCGTGATCTTTGCGCGCAAGGAGACGAAGAAGCGGAGTCCGCCGTCGTGGTCGTTGACGTGGCTGCGGTTCCTCCCGTGGAGATCGTCCGGATGCCGTTGAAGGGACGCGTCGTGGAAAGTCGCTGGGTGGGTGCGGCGTTGTATGTGGCGACGGAAGCGTGGGAGGCGGCGGACGCGGCTTCGGTATCCTGGCGATCAGGAACCCGGGTGGCGTCCTTCGATTTTTCGGAGCCCGGTGTTCCGGTGCCCCGGGAGCCCCTCTGGATTCCGGGTTCCGGGAACATCGTGGCGTCGACGGACCGTCATTTGTTCATCGCCGTGACGGACTATTCGCGACCCTGGCCATGGGAGAGCGACCTCGAGATCCTGGACATCACGTCAGCGGACGGTTCCCTGACCGCGGGGGTCAGTCTTCCGCTCGCGGGTCGGTTGCGGGACAGGACCCAGATCGATGTTCTGGGCGATACGCTGAGGCTCGTCCTGGAGTCGGTGGAATCCGCGGTGTCGGCCCGCCGGGTGACCGCCCTGGAGACCTATGAAGTCCTCGAAGCCGATCCGTCGGCGACGCCGTTGTTGGTCGGGCTCGACCGGTTGGAACTCGCGCGCGGAGAACACCTGGGTTCCGTGCGATTCGAGGGTGACCTGGCGTACTTCTCGACCTTCGATCGCTCGGATCCCCTTTGGATCCTTGATCTCTCCGATCCGAGCGACCTGCGGGTGGCGGGGGAATTGGAGGTCCCGGCAAGGTCCACGTTCATCCATCCCCTGGGCGACCGGTTGCTCACACTCGGTAGCGACGCGGAAGACGATCGGAGGGTCGCGGTTCGGCTTTTCGATGTGTCCAATCCGGCCCAGCCGGGGCTTCTGTCACAGGTTTCGCTGGGCCAAAACCTCTCGTGGAGCGAGGCGATTTCGCGGGAGGACGCGCTCGCGGTGTTTCCCGAGAGAGGCCTGATCCTCGTGCCCGTCACCGAGGGTTCGGTGGGGAGCGCCACGCGCCGGGTTCACCTGCTGGACTTGGGTCGGGATGTCGTCACGCCCCGGGGCTTCCTGCCGGGTGACGCGGTGGTTCCGCGATCCGCGCTCCTTCACCGGGATCGCCTCCTGACTTTTTCGGGGCGCGCGCTGGTCAGCGCGGAGATCGGGGATCGTGACGAGCCCAACGTGACTTCATCGATCGAACTCTCCCACCCCGTGGAACGGGTTCTGGCGATCGGGGACCATCTCCTGGAGTTTCAGCCCGGCTCCGTGCGGGTGCGGCCGAGGATGTCGGAAGGATGGGAATCCGGAGCGTGGGTCGGGCTCGGTGAGTTGCCGGTGTTGGGCGCCTTCGCGAGGGACGGATTGCTTCACCTTCTCCAGGGTCGGCGGGCTGGAATTGTCTGGGAGTACGACGACGCTTCGGCGGGCTGGCTGGCATGGACCAATTCCGGAGTGTTGGTCGCGACGGTATGGGACGTGTCGGCGCTGCCAGCGCTGACGCGATTGGGCGAGACCCGGCGAGCCACCGGCCTGGGTGCCCTCGGGGATGCGGAGGGATTCCCGCTGGCGAACGGCGGGTTGCTCTGGTCCGTCCTATGCGATCCATCCGCGCCCGGGTGGGAAACGGGATTCGATGGGCAGGGCCTGCCGACCGAGCTGTTGGCGTCTGGAAGC
The DNA here is from genome assembly GCA_050250555.1 of Limisphaerales bacterium. Classification (GTDB taxonomy): domain Bacteria; phylum Verrucomicrobiota; class Verrucomicrobiia; order Limisphaerales; family CAIMTB01; genus CAIMTB01. Next base: position 33,512 of record JBFWOK010000014.1, on the reverse strand, counting down.
GGAGGTTCGTGGAGACCTCCGAAGGATTCCCCAACCCGCCACCTGTTTTCCTTGGATGTCCGGGACCCCCGTTTTCCCGCGTTCCTGACGGAGACCCACCTCTCGCCAGCGCCGGACAGTGCGTCCGTTGGGAGGGTGGTGGCCATGGACGGACTTGTCTTCTCGACTCGGCGGACGGCGGTGTCCGAGGTGGTCGGCACGAATTTCGTGGTTGAGATGGCCTGGTTTCTGACGTGGCCGGAAGTGGAGGCCGCGGTGGTGGACCTGGCGGAGGGTGAATCGAAGACGAATCTGGTCGCGCGAAATGAAGGCGTCTGGCGGGCGGTGACGAACGGCTACCCGGTCCTCCGTTGGTGGAGTCGACACGAAATGGATGTCGTGGACTACCGGGCGGATCCCGCGATGCCGGTGGTCCGGGAGCCCGTGGAGGTTTCCGGGGAGTTGGCGGGGGTGGCCGCGAATGGCGCCCTGATTTTGACGGTGGGGTGGGGCACAGCGGGTGGGGGCGGCCGGGTCGCCACCCTCGACGCTCACGCCTATGACGGAGTCGCCGTGCACAGGGTCGCCTCCCTTCCGATCGCGGACGGCGAGGTTGGGGAGACTTTCGCCGTGGTGGCGAGGGACGGAGTCGCCTATGTCGCCCGGGGAGGTTGGGGGGCGGGTTCCGCGCATCGGGTTGAGACCTGGTCGTTGGGGTCGGATGGCGCTTGGGTGCGAGGGCCCTGGGTGGGGGAGTTGGCGGGCGCGCCCCAGGAACTCAGGTGGTTCGGGGACCTTCTTGTTGCCCGGACCGGGAACGGCGTCGGACTGCTGCGTCCTGGAGTTGTTCCCACCGAGCCGACGTCGGCGGTGGGATTGCCGGCGTGTTTCCCCGTGACCGCGGACTTGAATCGGGGAGATGGCGACGCGATCCGCGGGATCTGGTTGCCGTTCGCGGATTACGGATCAGTCCGATTGGATCGGTGACGGCGCGCGGTCGGTTGCAACGGAGCCCTTGCGCTTCCGACGACTTTTGAACAAATAATGCCCGCACGCGGTCCCAAGCAGAACCTGCTTAGGGACCGGGAACCCCAGTCCCGCCGTCGCCGTTCACGCATGGCCCGGCGGGACCGGCTTTCCTGGCATTGGACTATTGGCAAGAAATCATGATCACGGTTGAGAATCTGACCCGATCTTTCGGCCCGAAGGTCGCCGTCAACAATGTTTCGTTCACGGTGGGCCGGGGAGAGGTGCTGGGGTTTTTGGGGCCCAACGGGGCTGGGAAGTCGACCACGATGCGCATGATCACGGGGTTCATCCCGCCGAGTTCGGGCCGGATCACGGTTGGGGGACGCGATGTCGTGGAACATCCGATCGAGACGAAGCGGTTGGTCGGATATCTGCCTGAGAATGCGCCGTCCTACGCGGACATGACCGTCTGGCAGTTTCTCAATTTCGCCGCGGAGCTTCGCGGACTTCACGGGGCGGATCGACGGTCCGCGGTGGAACGCGTGATCGACACTTGTTTCCTGGGGGGCGTGGTTCATCAGAGTGTCGACACGCTCTCAAAGGGGTATCGGCATCGGCTGTGTTTCGCCCAATCCATCGTGCACGATCCGGAGGTTCTGATCATGGACGAACCCACGGACGGCCTGGATCCGAACCAGAAGCACGAGGTCCGGAACCTGATCCGTCGCATGGGTGAGAAAAAGGCGATCATTTTCTCGACCCACATCCTGGAGGAGGTCGAGGCGGTCTGCACCCGGGCGATCATCATCGATCGAGGGTCGATCGTCGCGAGCGGGACTCCGGCCCAGTTGAAGGCCAGGTCCGAAGGGGCGGGGGTCCTGACGCTGCGGGTGGCGGGTCAGGCCTCGGACGGAGTTCGGCAGAAGGTGGAGGAACTTCCGGCCGTGAAACGCGCCGCGGTCCTTTCGAGCGACGCGTCATCGATCGCGCTCCGCGTGTATCCGAAGAGCGCGGATCAGAACGGTTCGCTTCGGGCGGCTGTCGCCGACCTGGTCGCGCGGGAGCACTGGCGCGTCGAGGAACTCCACGTGGAGGAGGGCCGCCTCGACGAAGTGTTCCGGAACATCACCATGCCGGACATCAAAGGCGGAGGGTCCCGCTAGCGGGCTGTCCCGGGCCGTCGGGGTCCCTCGATCGAAGGACCTTCGAAGCCCGGGTCGACTCCCGACCCGACTCATCCACGGATTTTCTTCCCCTCATCGCACGCACTATGAATCAAGCCCTGGCAAATATCCGAGCCATCGGAAAGCGCGAGCTGGTCGCCTATTTCTCATCCCCGGTGGCGTATGTCTTCCTGGTGATCTTCCTGCTGATGAACGGATTTTTCACGTTCATGGCGGGTGGATTCTTCCCTCGTGGGGAAGCCTCCCTGGTGTCGTTTTTCCTCTGGCATCCCTGGCTCTACCTCTTCTTGGTGCCGGCGGTCGGCATGCGGTTGTGGGCTGAGGAGCGGCGTCTGGGCACGATGGAACTCCTGTTCACCATGCCGATCGCGCCCTGGCACGCGCTGGTCGGGAAGTTCCTGGCGTCATGGATCTTCCTCGGCCTCGCGCTGGCGCTCACCTTCCCGGTCTGGATCACCGTCAACTACCTTGGAAGCCCGGACAACGGCGTCATCATCTGCGGGTATATCGGTAGCTTCCTGATGGCGGGCGCCTACCTTGCGATCACGTGCATGACGTCGGCGATGACCCGCAACCAGGTGATCAGCTTCATCGTTTCGGTGGTCATCTGCCTTTTCCTGATTCTCTGCGGCTGGCCGCCGGTGACGGACCTGATCGATTCCAGCGCCTTTCCGCAGCTGCGCGACCTGGTGGCGTCGTTCAGCGTGATGACCCACTTCGACGGCTTCGGGAAGGGCGCCGTGTTCCTCCGAAGCCTCGTTTACTTCGGGTCGGTGATCGGCTTCTGCCTGTTCACGACGGGCGTGATCCTTCGGACCCATCGGGCGGGCTGACCGGCCCGGACTCCATCCAATTCCCTATTTCCTGAGCCGACATGAAAAACCAGAAGCAACTCGAGACGTTCCTCTACTCGACGTTGGGCGTGGTGGTGCTCCTGTTCATCGCCATCGCGGTGAACCTGATCTTCAGCCGGATGTCGACCCGCGTCGATCTGACCGAAGACAAGCTGTACACGCTCTCCGATGGGACCAAGTCCATCCTCTCGAAGCTCGATACGCCCGTTCAGGTCCGGTACTACTTCAGCAAGAGCATCCCGGAACTCGATCAATCGCTCCGGACCTACGCCCAGCGCGTCGAGGACCTGCTCGCGGAGTACCGGCTGCACTCGGGTGGCAAGCTCGAGGTGAAGAAGCTCGATCCGAAGCCCGACTCGGATGCCGAGGATTCGGCCAATCTCGACGGCGTCGAAGGGCAGATGACGCAGTTGGGTGGTGACAAGATCTACTTCGGACTCTCGGTCAGCTGTCTCGATTCGAAGGTCGCAATCCCGTTCATCTCGCCCCAGCGCGAACGTTTGCTCGAGTACGACCTGACCCGGGCGATTTCCCAGGTCATCAAGCCCACCAAGGCCAGTCTGGGCATCATGAGCGGTCTGCCCATCTTCGGCGCCATGGATCCCATGGCGATGATGCGGGGCGGGGGTCAGCAACAGCCCGCTTGGGTTTTCGTCAACGAACTCAAGGCCGACTTCGACGTCCGCGAAATCGCGATGACCGCCGACAAGATCGACGACGACATCAACGTGCTCGTGGTGGTCTACCCCAAGGGCATCTCGGAGACGGCCCAGTACGCCATCGATCAGTTCGTGCTGAGGGGCGGCAAGCTTGTCGCGTTTCTCGATCCGCTCAGCGTGCTCGATTCCCGCAGCAATCCCCAGAATCCCCTGCAGGCGGCCGCCGGAAGTGGCGCGTCCCTCGACAAGCTTTTGAAGGCTTGGGGTTTGGAGTTCGACATTCAGAAGGTCGTCTCGGACAAGCGATTCCTGACTGAGTTGCGGGATCCGCGAACCGGCCGGCCCCAGCCCAATCCGTCGTTCCTTTCCCTGACGGGCGCGGCCATGGACACCAACGACGTCGCGACCACCCAATTGGGGCGCATGATCCTCCCGTTTGCGGGGCATTTCACCGGAAGTCCGGTCGACGGTCTTCGTCAGACCGTGATCTTCCACAGCAGCACGGATTCGCAGCTGACGGACAAGATGATGGCCCAGTTCGGCGCGACCGAGGAATTCAAGCCGTCCGGAACCGAGTACAAACTGGGCTTGCGCCTGACCGGCAAGTTCAAGTCGGCGTTCCCCGACGGCAAACCCGACGGGGATTCGAAGGCGGAACCGGGCACGGAAGGGGAGGGTGCGTCGAAGGACGCGACTCATCTGACGGAGGCGAAGGAGGACGGTGTGGTGGTCCTCATCGGGGATTCGGACCTCCTGTACGAACAGTTCTTCGCGGAGGTTCGCGAACTCTTCGGTCAGAGGATCATGATGCCTTTCGCCGCCAACCTGACCTTTTTGCAGAACCTCCTCGAGCAGATGGGAGGCGACAAGGACCTGATCGGAATCCGGAGCCGGGCGACGCTGAACCGCCCGTTCACGCGGGTCCGTGAGATGCAGGCCAAGGCGGAACTCGCCTACGAAAGCAAGATCAAGCAGTTGGAGAAGGACCTCTCCGACGCCCAGCAGAAGATCAACGAACTCCAGCGCGCGAAGGGCGACGGCCAGCAGGCCATCCTCTCGGAGGAACAGAAGAAGGAGATCAACGAGTTCCAACGACGCCGCGCCGAGGTGAATCGTGAACTGAAGGAACTTCGAAAGAACCTCCGCCGCGACGTCGACTCGCTCGAGACCACGACGAAGTGGGCCAACATCCTGGTGATGCCGTTCGCCGTGTCGCTCACGGGAATCGTCATCGCCGCCTTCAAACGCAAGCGCACAGCCGCCAAATGAATCGAAAGCAGCTGACCCTCCTCATCGTCGTCGGACTCGTCCTCGGCGGTCTGGCCTTGATGTTCCGCAACTCGCGGGACCAGGAATTCCAACGCCGGGACGTCGGCATCGGCGAGAAACTCCTCGGCGACTTCCCGTCGGAAGACATCGTTGCCGTGACCATCAAGTCCCGCGACGGCGAAGTGAACCTGGCCAAGGAAGGCGTCTGGGTCGTCAGGGAGCGATCCTCGTACCCCGCCTCCTTCAGCCAGATCTCCGAGCTGGTCCGGAAATTGTGGGACCTGAAACCCGCGCAGAGCCAGAACGTCGGCCAATCCCAATGGGGACGCCTCGAACTGCTGCCCCCCGATTCCAAGGACGCCGGGACCAACACGGCGACGCTGGTCGAACTCAAGGCCAAGGACGGAAAGATCGTCGGCGCCGTGCTCCTCGGGAAGAAGCAGATGCGCGACAGCGGCAGCCCCGGCGGCGGCTATCCGGTCGGAAGATGGATCGCCCTCCCGGGAAAGACCGACACCGTGTTCGTCGCGAGCGAGACGTTCAGCGACATCGAACCCAAACCCGAAGCCTGGCTCAACAAGGACGCCTTCCTGAAGGTCGAGAAACTGAAGAGCATCTCCCTCGTCGCCACCAATCCCGCCCAGTCCTGGAGCCTTGTCCGAACCAACGAGACGTCCGATTGGGCCTTCGTCGAACCGCGCGAGGGCGAGGACCTCGACAAGGGCAAGGTCAGCAGTCTGAACTGGGCGTTTTCATCCCCCAGCTTCACCGACGTTCAGAAACGCGACTCCGAGACGCTGAAGGACCCGTTCGCGTCGCCGTCCGTCATCCGGATGGGGACTTTCGAAGGCTTCACGTACGAGATCACGGTGAGCAGCCCCAATGAGTCCGACAACTACTGGTTGACGGTGTCCGCGAGCGCGGATCTTCCGAAGGAAAGAGTCGCCCCGGCCGATGAATCCGCCGAGGACAAGGAGAAGAACGAGAAGGCCTGGAAGGAACAGCAGGACAAGCTGAAGGAGAAGCTCAAGAAGGAGCAGGCCCTCGCGGGCTGGGCGTTCCAGGTCGCCAAATGGACGGTGGATTCTGTTCTCAAGGATCGGTCGGCGTTGCTGGCGGAAAAGAAGGCGCCCGATGCTGGGGCGCCCGCCACCGAGGGCGGATTCAACGCGACCCCGCCGCCGCTGCCCGGCGCGGAACCCGACAGTCCCCCCGTCGTGGTCCCGCTGGATCCTCCGCCCATCAACTGACGGGCGGATCCAACCACGGACCGCGTCCGAATTTTTCTCCCCTCCCAATGCCCCCGCGAAGTTCATCTTCCCGGGGGCATTTCCAGTCCGCGGTGGGCACCCGTCGGAGGACCTGCGAGCGACGGATGGAACGGAAATCTCGGTTTCCTTTTGACATCGGCGGAACGCCTTGCTGAATTTTGTGCGTTCCCATGCCGATACGCGCCCGGATTCGGGGCGGTCTTGTGCCTGATGTGTTACAAATAGGTGACCATCGGGTTACGGGTCTGATCGTTGCGTGGCAAAACGGGATAAAGACGGCCAGAAACTCAACCCCGCAGACCCAGTCATGTCCAAAATCCCAAGACTCTCAGCCCTCGCTTTCGCGGCCGTTTCGGTCGCCGCGAGCGGGGGAACGTTCACCTCGGACTTCAGCAATCCAAACCAGGCCGGATTCACCCTCGTCGGGGGTGTCAGGCCTGATGGAGTGACGGAGTATCCGGCGATCGAGAACGGCCATCTGGCGCTCACCTACAACGAGAACAGCCAGCAAGCGACGATCACGATCGACGACCTCGATGAGGGAGCGTCGATTGAGGCGTTCAAGATCCAGTTCAAGCTCCAGATCGGTCCCGGGTCGGCCAATGCCGCCGACGGGTTTTCGGTCTCATTCGGGCCGGATATCACGTCCGGTGCTTCCATTGGCGAGGAGGGACTCGGGACCGGGGTGATCGTGGTCTTTGACATCTACGACAACGGCGGGGTCGAGGCTCCGGCCATCGACGTCAAATACGGCGACGTCGTGGTGGGGCACACCCTCTTCACGAAGGCGGAGATGGTCACCAGCCAGTTCGAGGACGTCGTCATCGAGGTCACACGCAGCGGGGCGTTGAACCTGACCTGGAAGGGGCAGGCCGTGTACCGGAATCTCATTCTGCCCGATTACGCGCCCGTCTACGGGCAGTTCGCGCTCGGCGCGCGAACGGGTGGCGAGAACGCCAACCTGTGGGTCGACGACCTCACCATCACCACGACGAGGGAGGGTGCGACCGCACCGCCGTCGATCAAGACCCAGCCCCAGAGCGTGACCGTCGCGGAGCGCGGAACGGCGACCTTTTCGGTGGATTTCGACGGCTCGGCTCCCCTGGCTTTCAAGTGGACCCGGAACGGTTCCACCATCGCGGACGCCACCGGGCCGGTGTTGACGCTCGACAGGATTCCGTTCGCGGACAACGGCGCGAAAATCCGGTGCGAGATCACCAACGGCGCCGGCACGGCGGCCACGTCCGAGGCCACGCTGACCGTGACGCCGGATGCCGTCGCGCCGACTCTCGCGTCGGTCGAGGGATCCGCCGATTTCACCCATGTCACGGTGACGTTTTCCGAGCCGGTGGACGAGTCCTCGGCCGAGCGGACGGCGAACTATTCCATCGCGGGGCTCACCATCTCCGCGGCGGTCCGGGGCGACGCGCCCAATGATGACAGGGTGGTCCTCACGACGAGTCGCCAGACCGAGGGGGCGGCGTACACGATCGTGGTGGAGGGCGTGAAGGACACCGCGACGCAGGGCAACACGCTCGCCGCCGGGACGACCGGCAGTTTCTCCGCGTTCGCACTGGTTCGGGGCGGCGCGAAGTTCGAGGCGTTCCTCGGCATCGAGACCACTTCCGTCCAGAGCCTCATCGACTCGGAGAAATACCAGAACAACCAGCCGGACATCGTCGGTTACGTGACCGAATTCAGCTCCCGTCAGATCTTCACGGATGCGAGCCACGAGAACTACGGGGGGCGGATCTCGGCCTGGATCGTCCCGGCCGAGACCGGGAACTACGAGTTCTTCATTCGTTCGGACGACGCGAGCCAGCTGTACCTGAGCACCGACGACAAGGTTGAGAACGCGCAGATCATTGCGGAGGAGACGGGCTGCTGCGGCGCGTTCGAGGAACCCGGCGCTCCCGAGACGAGCCTTCCACAGCCCCTCGTCGCTGGAAGGAAGTACGCCATCTACGCGCTCTGGAAGGAGGGCGGTGGCGGGGACTACTGCGACGTGGCCTGGCGGAAGGAGGGCAGTGCCGACGTGCCGCGCGCGCTTCCGTACATTTCGGGTTCCGTTCTGGAGACCTACGCGCAGCCGACCACTTTCGTGCTTCCCGTCGTGTCGATCGGCAGCCCCGCGGACGGTGCCACCTTCGAGACCGGCGTGCCGGTGACCTTCACGGCGGCCGCGACGACGGCGGCCGGAAAACAGATCGTGCGGGTGGAGTTCCTGGAACTGGGACGCGTGGTGGCGACGGCGACGGAGAGTCCGTACACCGTGACCTTGTCGGGACTTTCGGAGGGGCCTCACCAGATCCTTGCCCGGGCGGTGGATACCGCCGGGATTTCCGCGAGTTCCGAGCCGATCCAGGTGAACGTCGGCAAACAGTTTCTCGAATTGTATTTCGCGAAGATCGACGACGAAACCACGTGGCGTTACGACCGAAGCGGTTCCGATCTGGGCACGGAGTGGCGTGAGAAGGCCTTCAACGACGGTGCGTGGCCCCAGGGCAAGGCCCTGATCGCCGACGAGACCACCACCACCGTGGAGCCCATCCGGACCCCGATCAGCCGCCTGAACGATTCGGGCGAGTACGTCAAGACGTTCTACTTCCGGCGTAAGTTCAATTTCGATTTCGAGGTGAATTCCGGCGTGAAGCTCCAATTGCGCCACGTCGTGGATGATGGCGTTGTGATCTATCTGAACGGCCGGGAGATCCATCGCCTGGGCATCACCGCCGATCCGGTGGATTACCTGTCGGACGCGGCCGGGCATGAGAACATCTGGGAGGGGCCGTATGATGTCCCGAGTTCCTTCCTGGTCCCTGGGGAGAACATCCTGGCGGCCGAGGTTCACCAGGCGGGGGGCAGCAGCTCGGACATGGTCTTCGGCGCCGAACTGAAGGCGGTGATCCCGATGGTGCCGAAGCAGCTCGACGTCGTGAAAATCGACGCTGCCACGAACTGGCGTTACGACCGCAGCGCGGCGGACCTGGGCACGGAATGGCGCGAGAAGGCCTACAACGACAGCGCGTGGCCGCAGGGGCCGGCGCTGATCGCCGACGAAACCACCACGACGGTCGAACCGATCCGGACGCCCATCAGCCGGCTCAACGACTCGGGAGAGTACGTGAAGACGTTCTACTTCCGGACCCGCTTCAATCTCCCCATCGCCTCGACCTCCGGCGCGAAGCTCAAGCTCCGGCACGTCGTGGACGACGGCGCGATCTTCTATCTCAACGGACAGGAGATCCACCGGTTTGGGGTCACGGCGGATCCGGTGGATTACCTGTCGGATGCGGCCGGCCATGAGAACGCCTGGGAGGGGCCGTACGACATCCCGATCACCGCGCTCCTCCCCGGCGAGAACGTGCTCGCGGCCGAATTGCATCAGGCCGGTGGAAGCAGCTCCGACATGGTCTTTGGGGCCGAGCTCGTCGCGATTGTTCTCGCCCAGGACCTGGGCGGCGGCGGTCCGGCCACACCCGAGTTCGTCAGGGTCGCCCGGGAAGGCGGGGACCTGGTTCTCGAGTACAAGGACGGCGTCCTTCAGTCCGCTCCCGTCGTCGGAGGACCGTATCAGGATGTCCCGGGAGCGGGCGCGACCTCCCATCGTGTGAGCACGACCAGCGCCGGCGCCGGGTACTACCGGCTGAGGTCGAACTGATCATCCGCCCATCGATCGGGAACCCACCCCGAACCATCGTCCCCGGGATGAAGCGCGCGGCATCCCTCGATGTGCGGCCTCCCGGGGGGGGACAACAACGCCGGGTCCCTAACGGGACCCGGCTTCGCCGTTTTGGCACTTCATCTGACTCCGTGCCGCCGCGGCTCCGTGTGAGAGGTGTCCTGACCGCGGAATCGGATCGACCGCTACAACCCGGCGACTTCCCAGCCCTTGCGGTACGTGCGGCGAACGTAGGCGTTGGCCTCCTTGACGTTGCTGAATTCAAGTCCGGCCGCGTTCCACAGCAGCGTGATCCCCGGGAAACGGCTCGCGACGCTTCCCAGCAGAATCGATTCGGTGAGGGGACCGGAGTAATCAAAGCCGGCCGAGGTCTTTCCTTCGCCGCGCACCGCGTCGACGAACTGCCTCCAATGGTCGGCGCCCTGCACCGCGGGGAGTTTGAAATCACCGAATTTCGCCTCGGGAAGGAGGGCCGGCAGAGCGATGTGCGGGATGACCATCACGCCCTCCGTGCCGATCAGGATCGAGCCCTGGTCGGGGAAGGGATGGTCGCCGAGCAGCTTGCGGACCTGTTCCGGGGGGCGTTGGCGGCCGTCGTACCATGTGATGGGGATCGATCCGGGCACCGTGTATTCGGTGGCCGGGAAGACATACCGGACGATCGCGTTCGTGGCCCAGGAATGTTCGTTCGGTGCGGCGCCCTCGCTGCGGACCGAGATCGGCGCCGTGAGCGCCAGCGCCTTGAACACGGGATCGAAGATGTGGCAGCCCATGTCGCCAAACGTGCCGGTCCCGAAATCCAGCCGCTTCCGCCAATTGCCAGGATGGTACCAGCCTTCACCGATGAAGGGGCGATCCGCGCTGACCCCGATCCAAAGGTCCCAGTTGAGGCCTTTGGGAACGGGATCGCGGCGGTTCGGCATCGCGCCGTTGTCGCCCCATTCCTTGCTGCTCCACGTGTGGACCTCACTGACCTTCCCGATCCGTCCTTCCTGGACGAGTTGAACCGCCATGCGGTACTCGCGGTTGGAATGGATCTGGATGCCCATTTGGGTCACCCGGTTCTTTTCCCTCGCGACTTCGGTCAGCCGGCGGGTCTCGTAAATGTCGTGGGTCAGCGGCTTCTGGCCGTACACGTGGCGCCCGTGCTGCAGCGCCGTCATTCCGATCGGCCCGTGCATGTGGTCCGGTGTCGAGACATTCACGGAGTCGAGATCCTTCTCCTTCTCGAGCAGGATGCGGAAGTCCTCGTAGACCCGGGCTTCCGGAAACTTCTTCTTGAAGTCGGCCACCCGGTTCGCGTCGACGTCGCACACGGCGACGACATCGACGGCCGGATGGGCCCCGATGGCGGTGGCGTCGGCGAAGGCCATGCCGGACGCGCCGAAACTGGCGTGCCTGACGCGCCCGGAGGCTGGTGCGGAAATGAGATTCCGGGTGACGAAGGGCGCGGTGATTGCGAGCGCGCCGCCGAGTTTCAGGAAACCACGACGTGAGGTGGGCGGAGGGCGATTCATCGCGAGCGAGCGTGGCTGGAACGAACCTCGAGCGCAAACGTCAACACGGGGAGGGTGGGAATGCCCGATGCCCAAGCCGGGGAGGTGTGGCCGGATGAAGGCGGCGGCCGCGCGGACCCGGTTGTCCGGACAAGACCGCTTCCGGCGTCGACGCGGGGACGGATCGGAGACCGGAGACCGGAGGGCTGACGCTACGCGGATGCGGTCGGGGAAGGCGCCGGCGCCGCTGGAGTTCCCGTCTCCAACGCCTGCAAACGGCGCTCGATCTGATCGACCTGGCGGCTGATGTCGGGAAGTCGGTGGATCGCGATGTACTGGCGCTTGGCCTGTTTTTCGGGAACCGCGGGTGCGCCGAGCCACTTCTCGCCGTCGGGAATGGAGTGCATCACACCGGATTGGGCGCCGATGGAGACGCGGGATCCGATCTTGAGGTGTCCCGCCACTCCGACCTGGCCGGCGATGGTGACATAGCTTCCGAGGCGGGTGCTGCCGGCGATGCCCACCTGGGCCACGATCAGGCAGTGCTCCCCAATGACCACGTTGTGGGCGATCTGGACGAGATTATCGATCTTGGTGCCCTTGCCGATGACGGTCGCGCCGAGCGCTCCACGGTCGATGGAGGTGTTCGCTCCGATCTCGACATCGTCGTGGATGATCACGGTCCCCACCTGCGGGACCTTGAGGTGGGATCCGCGATCGAAGACGTACCCGTAGCCGTCCGAACCGATGACGCAGCAGGAGTGGAGGCGCACACGGTTTCCGATCTGGGCCCTGGCATAGACCACGGCGTTCGGAAAAAGGACGCAGTCTTCGCCGAGGGTGCAGTCGGGTCCGAGGTGGTTTCCGCCCAGGAGGGCGGTGCGCGCCCCGATGCGTGTCCTGTCACCGACGACGCAGCCTGGGCCGACGTGGGCGGTGGGGTCGATGACGGCGGTCGGCGAAACCGTCGCGAGAGGATGGATGCCGGCGGGGTGGACGGGATCGGGGAAGAAGAGAGGGAGGACTTTTGCGAAGGCGATCCGCGGGTGTGGGACGCGGATCAGCGTCTTCCGGGATGCCGGGAGTTCCGGGCCGACGAGAATGGCCTCGGCGGCGCTGGCCTCGGCCGCCGCGAGGTACGTCTCGTTCTCGGCGAACGTCAGGTCGCCGGCGCGGGCGGTGTGGGCGGGAGCGAACCCGGAAAGCTCGAGTTCGGGGTCGCCTTCAACACGGCCGCCGACGATTTCGGCGATCTGGGAGGTGGTCATGGGTGGGGTGGAAGTGGCCCGACTGGTCAGGAAGTCCGGGAACTCGTGATTCGGTTGCGATGCCCGAGGACCACGACGCGCGGGGTCCATTGGGGGGCCTCGCGTTCGTCGACTTCGGCGAAGGACATGATGGTGACGCGGTCGCCGACCTTCCCGAGGTGGGCGACGGCGCCGTTGAGTTCGATGGTCCCGGAACCGCGAGGACCGCGGATCGCGTAGGTTTCCCACCGGGCCCCGTTGGAGAGGTTTCCGCAGAGGATCCGCTCGTAGGGGAGCAGGCCGACCGCTTCGAGCAGGTCTTCGGCGATCGTGAGGCTGCCTTCGTAATCGACGCTGGCTCCGGTGACGGTGGCTCGGTGAATCTTCGACTTCAGCAGGTGGATCAGCATCAGCAGGCGGGAGAAAAGGGGGTCCCCCGGCCGCCGGTCCGGAAACGGCTGGCAGCTAGTGGATTGACCCCAAAAACGGCCGCGAATATAAGGTCCCTTCCACCGAACACAACGCTTAGTTCCCAATTCAATTCAATTCCGATAACCACGAACTCATCGTATGGCAGACAAAGTCCTCCGCGTCGGCATGGTTGGCTACAACTTCATGGGCAAGGCCCATTCGAACGCCTGGCGCCAAGTGAACCATTTCTTCCCCGACCTCCCCGCCAAGGTCGAGTTGCACACGCTTTGCGGTCGCAACGTCGAAGCCGTCAAGAAACACGCCGCCATCTACGGCTGGAACCGGGTCGAGAACGACTTCGAGGCGCTGTTGGACAACCCGGACATCGATATCATCGACATCACCAGCCCGAACAATCAGCACGCGGAGATGGCCATCGCGGCGTGCAACGCGGGCAAGGCGGTCCTTTGCGAGAAGCCGCTGGCCATGAACGTCGCCGAGGCCCAGGCGGTGGTCGCCGCGGCCAAAAAGAACAAGACCATCAACATGGTCTGCCACAACTACCGGCGCGCCCCCGCCATCGCCTTCGCCAAGCAGATGATCGAGAACGGCGATCTCGGCGACCGTTTCTTCCATTTCCGCGCCCGCTACGCCCAGGACTGGATCGTCGATCCCGAATTCCCGCTCGTCTGGCGGTTGCAGAAGAGCGTGGCCGGTTCCGGTTCGCACGGCGATCTTGCGGCGCATCTGATCGACGTCGCCCATTACCTGATCGGCGGAATGAAGGAGGTCTGCGGCATGATGGAGACCTTCGTGAAGGACCGCCCCGTTCTGGCCGAGGTGAAGGCCGGACTGAGCGCCACGGCCGGGACCAAGCGCGGCAAGGTGACCGTCGATGACGCGGTCGGGTTCATCGGCCGCTTCAAGAACGGCGCCATGGGGAACATCGAGGCCACGCGGTTCGCAACGGGCCACAAGAACGGCATGGAATTCGAGATCAACGGCAACAAGGGCTCGATCACTTTCGCCTTCGAGGACATGAACCGGCTGAAGTATTTCAGCGCGAACGATCCCGCGGGCCGACAGGGGTTCCGGGACATTCTGGTCAGCGAGGGAGGTGCCCACCCGTACTGGAAGGCCTGGTGGCCCCCGGGTCACATCATCGGGTACGAACACACCTTCATTCACACCGTCGCCGACCTGATCACCAACGTGTGCGAGGGCCGCAACACGCATCCGACGTTCGTCGATGGCCTCGAATGCCAGAAGGTCCTGGATGCCGTGGATGAATCCGTACGGACCCGCGCCTGGGTGAAGGTGTAGCGGCGACGGAGTCGCCAGACTCGCCCGCTGGGAGGCTACGCGCCCCCGGCGGGGCGGCACTGAAGCCTCCCGCCAGTTCCTTGGGCACGGCCTGTTCGTCGGCTGGTTCCGCCGAGAACGTCGAGGAACCGTCAGGCTTCGAACGAATTGCCGCAACCGCACGACTGGCGGGCGTTCGGATTCGTGATCTTGAACCCGCCCCCCGTCAGGGCGTCCGAGAAATCCACGACGGCGCCCTTCAGGTAGGTGGCGCTGAACTCGTCGACGAGAACGGGCACGCCGTGGAACTCGTGTTTGAGGTCTCCGGGACGTGTCTCGTCGAAGACCATCCCGTACTGAAGCCCCGAGCAGCCCCCGGCCTCCACGAAGACGCGAAGGTGTTTCCCGGCTTGGGACGGGTCGCGTTCACCCATGGCCTGGATCTCTTTGGCGGCGTTTTCGGTCAGGGTGACGACGGCTTCGGTGGCGATGGTTTCGTTCATAGTCCGGCAGGGCGGAGGCTAGCATCCGACGGGGGAGGGGTCAAACGGGCCACCGCAACGGGCCACCGCGACGGGACAGCCACGATGGCGGTCACATCCGTTCCAGCGGTTCGATGCCCAGGAGTTCCAGCCCCAAGCGAAGCGCCCGGGAAGTGACCTCGCAAAGCGCGGCGCGGCTGGCCCGAACGACGGGGTCCTCCGCTTTGAGCACGGGGCAATTCTCCCAGAACTGGGAGAATCTTCCCGCCAGTTCGTAGAGGTAGTTGCAAAGAAAGTTCGGGCGATAGTCCCCCGCCACCGCTTCGAGGGTGTGACCGAGATTGAGAAGGTGGCGCGCCAGCGCGAGTTCCTCGGGGGCGCTGAGGGGCAGGGATGCCGGCAGGTTCGCCGGAGAACCGAAATCGCCGCCCTTGCGCTGGAGGCTGCGGGTTCGCGTGTAGGCGTACTGAAGGTAGGGCGCCGTGTTTCCGTTCAAGGCCAGGAGCTTGTCCCAGCTGAAGATGTAGTCGCTCTGCCGGTTCGGAACGAGGTCGGCGTACTTGATCGCTCCGATGCCGATCCGGCGCGCCATCGCGCGCTGCTCGTCGGCGGGAAGGTCGGGGTTCTTCGAGGCGACGATCGCGAGAGCCCGTTCCTCCGCTTCATCCAGCAGATCGGTCAGTTTGACGGTTTCGCCCGAGCGGGTTTTGAACGGCTTGCCGTCCTCGCCGAGGATGGATCCGAACCACACATGTTCCAGACGGACCGGGTGGGTCGGATGGGCCCTGCGAAAGGTGGCGAAAAGCTGCCGGAAATGGAGCTGCTGCCGTCCATCGGTCACATAGAGGATCTCGGCGGGGTTCCAGGTCGCGAGTCGGTATTCGAGGGTCGCGATGTCCGTGGTGCCGTAGTTGAAACCGCCGTCCGACTTGCGGACGAGGAACGGGTTGGGCTGCCACTCGCCGTCCTTCTGGATCAGGAACGGGTCGTCCTTGGGCGGGAGCGTGCCGTCGCTGAACACCCCCACGGCGCCTTCGCTGACCTTCGCGATTCCCTGTCCGAGCAGGGACTCGACCACGCCCGGCAGCTGGGGGTTGTAGAAGCTTTCCCCCAAGGTGTGATCGAACCGGATGCCGAGGCGCGCGTAGATGCGGTCGAACTGCGACTGCGAGAGCCGTTGCATCTCACGCCAGATTTCCTGGTTGGTCGCGTCCCCTGATTGAAGCCGAACCAATTCGGCGCGGGCGGCCTCCCGGACCGTCGGGTCTTCCTGGCAGCGCGCGCTCACGGATTTGTAGAGGCGCTCCATTTCGGCGATTGGGTCCGATTCGAGGGCCGCCCGATCCAGTTGTGATTTCCAGCCGACCAGGAGCATTCCGAACTGGGTTCCCCAGTCGCCCAGGTGATTGTCCGTGACCACGCGGTGACCCAGCGCCCGGAACACGCGAGCCAGGCAGTCGCCGAGAAACGTCGAGCGGATGTGGCCTACGTGCAGCGGTTTGGCGACGTTGGGCGAACTGAAGTCGACGACGACCGTGCGCGGCGCGGCTGTCGGAGCGAAGAAAAGGTGTTCCCCGCGGGCGGCCCCGGCGACGGCCGTCCCCAGCGCCTCGGGACGGAGTCGGAAGTTCAGGAAGCCGCCTCCGGAAATGGTCACCGACTCGCAGGATTCACGGACATCCAGGTGAGCGAGCACGTCGGCCGCGAGTTGGCGGGGGTTCAGGCGGCGTTCCTTGCCCAAACCCATCAGGCCGGTGGTTTCGTAGTCGCCGTGCTGCGGGTTGGCGCAGGGGCGGAGGACGATGCGCGACAGGTCGGCGTCGGGAAGGACCTGGGTGACCGCCTGACGAAGGGCCAGTTGAAGTTGGGGAATGAGCATGGGTGTCGGCGTCGGCGTTGGCGAAGTTGACCCGCGCCGGGCGGGTTTCCTTGCGGGTCCGGTTCGCGGACTTCGAACCGGCCTATCCTATTTGCCGGTCCGGATCGACGCGATCACACGGTAGATGCTTTCGGCATCCGGCGCGGTGGCGAGGGCATTGCGAAAATCCGCGTTGTGCAGGTTTTTCGCGATGTTGGAAAGGGTGTGGAGATGCTTCTGAAACTGGCCCTGGGGCACGAGGAACAGAATGACCAGTTTGACCGGCTGATTGTCCAGCGACTCGAACCGCATTCCCTGGCTGGAACGTCCGAGAACGCCGACCACCTCGGAGACCAGGTCCGAAACGGCGTGCGGAATTCCGACGCCGAACCCGATGCCGGTGCTCATCGATTGTTCCCGCTTTTTGACGACGCTCGCGATGTCCTGCCGGGACTCGGGCGCGATTCGACCGGCGATGACAAGTTGCTGAACGAGTTCGTCGATCGCCTCCCAGCGGTCGGTCGCCCGCATGTCGGGAATGATCTGGGCTGCGCTGAGAATATCCGCCAGGTGCATAAACGGAAACGTGGGGGGATTTCGACGGAGGGCTCTTCCTGATTCAAGCTGGAACTGGAATTAGAATCCCGGCGTCAGGGAGCGGCCGACGCAGGCCGGGGTCGGAACGTGGTCCATTCAAAGCCTTCCCGCGTGGTTTTCCCGCTGGTGATCCGATCACCGAAATGGGCCGCGACCTGCTCGAAAGGGGGTACCTGCGCGGGGTCGATCCACGATTCGACCCCCGCCACGAATCGCAGCGCGGTCGGTGAGAGCGCGATCCACGGCAGGCGCTCGGTGAGGGCGTGCGATGAACGTGAGAACGCCCTGAAAAACTTCGCCGCCGTGCGTCGTTCATCCGTGTAGGCCAGGTACCCGTTCCCGCCACCCCCCGCTTGAAGGATCGCCTCCCTCAACCCGGGGCGCTCGGCGAGCGGTTTTCGGGTCGGCGAGGAAACAAGACTTTCGATCACCCCGGCGTCGGACGAGAAACCCACGTGCGAATCCTGATGGGTGAAATGGACATGAACCGCGCCGTTCGAGCCGTCAGTCCAGGGCATCGGCGGAAGGGCGATGCTTGTGATAGGCCGCCCTTCCAAGAGACGATCCGTGCGTTTCGGGTTGGGGGCGCCCGGGGGAAAAAACGTCGCCAGATAGGTCGGCGCCGCCACCAGCCGGAACGCTTTGAACAGGTCGGCCGCGTTCGGCGATCCAATCAGCGCCAGACTGGCCGAGTCTCCCCGATTCCCCGTCGGAAGCGTCGCGTGCATCCAGTCGTTTCCCAGCAGATCGATCAGGCCCTTTTGAAAATCGAAGTCCGCATCCTCCGTTTTTCCCGCGTAGCCGGTGAACAACTGGAGGACGCCCAGGAACGCGGAGTCCACTTCCCGAACCGATCCCTCGAACAGGTTCCATGCGGTTTTCCCGGCGAACCGCGCCCGAACAAAGGTCTCGGCTTCCGCGGGGATGGAGGGCGGCGGCGTGGAGTCCGCGGCCACCAGGGAAAACATCCCGAAAATCCCCTTTCGGGATGAGGCCGGCATAGCCAACTGAAGATCCGCATGCCAGCCCTCCGCGCCGGATCGTATCGCCAGGGAAAGGCTGCGGAGTTGGTTAAGTCCGAAGGCCGCCGCGATTCCGGCGACCGACGGACCCGAGTCCGGACCGGCCAACCCGCCGAGCGCGAGGGGAGAAACGGAAAGGGAACGGAGAAACGGTGGAACGACGAGGGTTCCATGAAGGACCCGCGGATCGGGCGTCGGATCGGATGGCTGCGGCGCCGCCGCCGCGGTAGGTGGCGACTCCGCCAGGACGTCCAGAATGCGCACCAGGGCGTTGCTCGAGGTCGACGCCAGGAGCGTCGAATCTTTCCGCCCCACGAAGAGTGAGTGGAAGGCCGCCGGTGGGAGGGCTCGTTCCGATTCCGGTTCGATCTCCGGAAGAATTTTCCGCATCACGGCATCGACCGATTCGGAGGGCAGTCGAAGGTGCAGGAAATCGATCCCCGAAATGGAGATCTGCGAGCCGGGGACTTTGGGGTCACGGCCCGCCAGCCAGGCCGCCAGTTCCTCGGACCTTTTCCCGGCGTCGAGCAGGAGAACCTGCCTCCATGGAAGCCCCGCTCCCGTGACACCGGCCCCGTCACCCAAGTCCGATTCCTCGACCAGCGCCAGGGTGACCTGGCCCTCCGCCAGGCTCGGCAGGCGGGCAAGCTGGAGTCCCGTGAGCTTCGAAAGGGGTTCCCAGAATCCCTGTTCAGCCGCGCCGACGGTGTGGGCACGGAAGCCGTCCATTGCCGGATCCGCCCAAAGTCGGCCGGGCGCCTGGCTTTCCCACGCGGCCCGGAGTTTTCCGGCGTCGGGCGCGGTGACGAACGCCACCGTGTTCGTCGGGAGCCACCGTTCCGCCGGAGGCACGGCCGCTCCCGTCGAATACCCTGGCAGTGTCGAGCAACCTGACACGACGAGCACACGCCACCAGACGTTGATCGTCGAAGTCATCCGGGCCGCACACCGTGGGGCGGAGCGCCGTGAAGGACTTTCGCGGAGTTCTTCCTCGTCGGACGGGTGGACCCGGGTTTTCGGACGGACGGACGTCAATCCGTTGTCCGGCCTGTCCGATGGGTGGGATTGAACGGGGAACATCAAAGGTTCAAGGGGTCCGCCGATTGGCAGCGACCCGAGCCAGAATATCGCCCTTGAACGCCGCCCAGGTCTCGGGCGTGTTGACGTTCAGGAGTTGTTTGCGGAGCGCCGACCCGACTCGCAGCCTGGCGGCCTGGAGCCCGTCGGCGATCGATTGCAGCGACCGATGTCCGTCGGCGTGGAGCTGCCAGACGGCGGGTCGCGCCCGGGACCGGATGGCGAAGGGGAAACCGACCCATCCCTCCGATTCGACGAACGCGGCATCCCGTCGTGGGGAAAGTCGGGCGAGCAGCCGTCGGATCAGGGTCGGCTCGACCGAGGGCATGTCGCAGGACAGAAAGACAACCGTTTCGGCGCGGGACCGTTCCAGCGCCGTGCAGACGCCCCCCATCGGACCGCACTGGGGAACGAGATCGCGTCGGATCACCCGGACCGGGATTCCCAGGGCGCGCGCCGCGTCGCCGGATCGCTGGATCATCGAACGTCCATCGATGCGGAGGCGCGCCTTGTCGCGGCCCATGCGACGGCTCTGACCGCCGGCCAAGACGACGGCCTCGACACCCCCTTGGATCCGTCCGGGCGCGTCCGGCGCCGACGCCGGGGCTTGGTCGGAGGTCCGTTTGGAGTTGAGGCGGCGGTCGGTCATCGGCGCGCGGCGCGCACCCTAGCCGACCCCGCGCCTCATGAGAATCCTCGGATGGAATCGATGTTCGGCGCGCGGAATCCGTCCCATCGAACGTTGGCGCGCCTCCGTGGGGTCCGAATCAACGCGGCGAAATCAACAGGCGTAGAAACTGGCCGGTCGGGTCGGGGGCGCCGGGTTGCCCCGTCCGCCAGGTGACTCGCTCGATCAGGTCCGAGGCCTCGCCCTCGACACTCGGCGCGCCCCAGTCCGCGCCGGGTGGTTCCCACGCGCGGAGGTCCCGTGAGACCGAGACGGCATAGCCCAGACCGGTCTCCGCTGTCAGCCGTCGGTAGACGAACTCGAATCCGACCGGCTGCCCGTCGCCGTCGCGCAGGATCGAGAGCGTCGGTTGGGCCAACTCAAGAGCTGCCGCGGGTCCGTCCGGGTGCTCGAACACCTCGAATTCAACCAGTCTGAGAGGAGCACCGACGCTCTGCACACGAACGAAGCGAACGAACCGGGGGGCGATTCGGTGGCCGTTCCCCGCGAACGTGGGCGGGTGCTCCGGTTCGCGGGCGTCGACCGCCTGGGACCAGTCAATACCATCCAGCGAAGTCGAGACCGTGTACCTGTCTCCGCGCGCTGCGACATCGTCCCATGCGGGGAGCGCATGGAAGTAGCCGACCACCTGAGGCGACCCGAGATCCACTTGCCACCAATCCGCGGCGCTTTGAGCCGCCCAGAAAGTCGAACCGGTCTTGTTCCCGTCGTTGGCGAGATTTGCTCCGACCCCCGCGGAGTGGGTGGTTGGGCGGCCCCGAGCCACTTCCCGGTCGCCATTCGATTCGACCAGGCGGATCAATTCATTCGCCACGCGGACGATATCGCTGCCCTGAGCCGGCTTGCCGTTCGCGATCGCGATGACGCCCAGACCCTGGCGGGGGCGGAGGGTCATCTGGCTGAAGACACCGGCGGTGGCGCCGCCTTTGTCGATCGTGTAGGGGGTGCCGCGTTGGATGTCCCAGCCCAGGCCCATCCAGGCGTCTGGATTGACGGTGAGCTTGGACCGCGCCGGGCGTTGGGAGAGTTCGATGGCATCCCAGAGCGGCGCTGGAGTGTCGACCGAGAGAAGGCACGCCCGGAGAAACGGGGCCAGATCCACGAGATTGGCGTTGACGCCATTGCCCACCCGCTCCTCGGGGTCGTCGCTCGTCCCATAGCCGGTGACCACTTGCGCGCGGGTTTCGGCGGGCATCGTTCCGAGCGTCTGGAGATCGTCCAGGTGCAGCGGTTGTCGGAACACCTCCTGGAAAAGGGCGTTGTACCCGCCGCGCTGCCCGGCCTGCGCCACCGCGAAGGCCAAGGTGAGAAAGCCCTTGTTCGAGTACTCATACCGATACGGCGCTCCCGTCGGCGGAGCGGAGGGCTTCCAGCCAATCCAATCAGCCACCAGGTCCGGCGAGGGAGGAAGATCGAAGTACGCCTGCTCGGCCGGGTTGCCCGGGGCGGGGCCGGTCATCCCGGAGGTGTGCGTCGCGAGATCAAGCCAGGTGACCTCCCGAATGGCGCCACCCAAACGCGCCACGTCGGGGGGCAAGAATGCGACGACTGGTTCGTCGAGTCGGACGGCCCCTTCATTCACCAGGTGGGCGATCATGATGCCGGTGAAGATCTTGGTGATGGATCCCAGGGGGAACATCGTCTCCGGGGTCATCGGCGCGCCGGTGTCACGATTCCGCACCCCGGTGGTGAACGCGTAGTCGTCGCCGTGGTAGGCCACACCCGCCACGGCGCCGGCGATCTGGTGGTCCCGAACATAGGCATCGAGGTGCCGTTGGACCAAGGGCTGGAAGGGCCGAGGTGGGGGCGGTCCCGCGGCCAGGACCGTCCCGTTGTTGGCGCCGGCGAGAACGGCCAGGAAGCACAGCATTCCGCCGGGCGCGCGCCGACGCTTCCTGAGTGCTGCGGACATTGCGCTCATGGGCGTGAAGCGATCCCGACTTCGGCATTTCCCGAAGGTCCCCGGAGCTTTGTCATGGTCGAGTCCCATTGGCTGATTCCATCAGCGTCCGCCGCGAGGATGCGCTCAGGTGGCCGGCTGACTCGATTCAGAGTCAACGGGAGTGGGTTGAATGAAGATGATCGCTTTCCTGCCTTCGTAGGATTTTCCGGAAACCAACGGCATGCACAGCGCTTTGCCGTCCTCCGATAGGATTCCCCCCTCGTTCAGTTTAAAGGGGTGGGAGACTGCGAAGGCCAGTCGGTCCACGTTCGCTGCGAAGACAAAGTAGTCATAGGGCCTCTCCGAGTACACCTGGTCGAATGCCCCGGTCACCGTTCTGAAGAAGCCGACACTATCCAAGTAAAAGGCGTAGCCACCCTCATTCAATTGAGGGCTGCTCTTCCTGAGGTAAGCCATTTCCGCAGCCGCCCAACCCTGCGTTTCGTTCTTTGGGGTGGGGATGACCCGATGGAGGACCGTGCCGCCCCAGGCGAGGCAGTCGTCCCGCACGTTGGACGGAAGGTTGCCTTCAAAATTTGGCATCCAGGAGACGAGAATCTGAGCGCTATGATCCGAGCTGCCGAAATGCCGGGGATGGTACTCAGCGTATCCGATGCGGCTTCCATTGATCGCAATCGACTGGTGCGCGCTGTCGCAATCCGTCCCATACACGATCACGCAAAAGGAACACCACGAGTGGTGGTCATTGAGCTCCTTCAGGATGTTATTCGCCAGCGTTTGGAACATCAAGTCCCGGTTGGGCTCGGAAGGCCACGTCATCCTGCTCAGCACATACTCGACGCGGTCATTCAGGTGTTTGTTCAATATGTCCGGCCTGCTGTTATACCGACAGACGTCTTCGAGGTGTTCGGCGATCTGTTGCGAGAAGAGTCCGTAGGTCGCTTGGATGCCTTGAATCCGGTCCAGAATCTGCGTCCCAGATTGACCGCCCGTATCGCCATCGGTTCCGAGGCCGGCGGGCTGCTGTCCTTGGACAGCGGGCGACTTGGAGTCCGGGTTGGCCGCATCGTGCTCCAACTGGCACAGCAGATTGTCGATGAGCGCCGCCGTCGCGACGTAGCCTGCCAGAAGCGAACCGACATGCATGAGCGCTCCCACGTCGCCCCACGTATTCTCGATCAGGGCGTCCAGGATGTTCGCTTCGAGGTTCGGTTCCTTTGAAAGGCAGATCCGGGTGATGGCGGACGCCGCGTTGAAGACCTGCCAACGTCCGAGTTCGCGCAGGAGGTTGGCCGCCTCGATCATGATCAGGTTGGCTTGTTGGGGAGTGTGTGAAGGGGTGTCCCCGATGGCTTCGCCCCGGCGATAGACTCCTTCGGCGTGGAGTTTTCGCATCAGGATGGCCGCCGTGCTGATGACTTCGATGTGGGGTGCCAGGACGATCTTTGCGGCGTTGAGATCGGCCTGGGAATGCAGATCGTCGAAGCGCGCATTCATCTGCTTGCGAAGCTGCTCGACCGCATCCGAGAGGTCCTGAATCATCCCCATCAGCTTCGCCTGTTGGTCCTCCGTGACACCGATCAGGTCCAGGACCGACGTGACGACGCTCAGCGCCGCTCCGGCGACTCCGAATATCGCCGCGCATCGGGCGAACGCGGTGACCCCCTTCAGGGCGGTTTCCAGTTTCGTGACGCTGGAAGCCATGTCGGGGATCGCCTGTCTCCACGCCTCGATGTCGTCGGCCGCATCTGAAATTTCTTTGGACACGTCTAAGACGAAGCCAATCACCGGAGCGGCGTCGGCACGGGGTTGAGGGCCCGGGAGGGTGGGGCTTGCATTGGGCTTGAGCGAGGCGGGGGACGCAGGGGCCTGGAGGTCACCGGGTCGATCGGCAGGTGTGTTCATGGGTGTGGGCGGATTCGTTGTGGACTTGCTTCATGACCGCCGCGGAGCTTGCGGCGCCACTACGAGACGCGACGTTTCGAAGCGGTTTGGGCCAAACCGTCCGCGGATTCTGGTCTTCATTGGGACCCTCCAACTGGAAAGGGGGGGACGACCGCCCGAGGCGTGGATTCCTGTTACGGAATCGATTCGGGCGCCGGGGTTGCCCCGGAGTAGTACCGGCAGAACGAGTCGAGCTTGCCGTCGGGACGGATCACGTGGGTGCAGCACCGGTCGATCCGGTCCTGGTCCCAGGTCCAGGCGTCCATGAACGGTTTGATGAAGATTCGGAACGTGTGGGAGGCGTCGAGTTCGAATTGCTTGAGCAACGCTCCCAGTGGTTCGGATTCGCACCCGCAACGGGCGAGGTCGTCCAGGCTGTACCGGACGCGATCCCGCAGGAAGCCCTGGACTTGCTTGAAGTCGACGAAATCGCTGATGGACCGGACCGCGCCGCCGACCTTCAGGAGGTAGCCAAGGGTCGCGCAATTGGGATCGCCGCAGGGCAGGGGCGTGAAGTCGTCGGTCCGGAGCGTACCGCCGGACTGGCGGACCGCTTCGAGGATGACGTCCGCGACGGTGATGGGTGAGTGGGATCGGGAAGGGACTTCGGATCCGCGGGTTCGCGGGGAACGGCCGCTGGTGAACTCGGGCTGGAAGCTGACGCCCCGGACGGTGGGCCGGGTGAGGCCGAACTCGATGGCTTCCCAGAGATGGCCAAGGTTGTCGCGCGTGACCGTCATGGCCAGGGTAACGGGGAGATTCTGTTCCGCGCAGCGTTCGAGACACGCGATCCGGGTTTCCCGCAGATCAGTTCCGCGAAGTTCCATCTGACCCTCGGCCTGGGGACCATCGAACTGAAGGTAGATCTGGAATCGTCCGGTCCTTGCCGTCCGCCCGAGCCGATCCGCGAAGGCCGGTTCGCGGGCGATCCGAACCCCATTGGTGTTCAGAAGCACATAGTCGATGCCGGAGTGATTCTGGGTCCATTCGAGGAGTTCGAAGAACTGGGGGTGAAGCGTGGGTTCGCCTCCGGATAGTTGGAGGATTTCGATGCGCCCCTTTCGATCGATGACCCCCTGGATGCGGGATTGGAGGTCCG
This sequence comes from Limisphaerales bacterium, assembly GCA_050250555.1. Classification (GTDB taxonomy): domain Bacteria; phylum Verrucomicrobiota; class Verrucomicrobiia; order Limisphaerales; family CAIMTB01; genus CAIMTB01. The sequence goes on along the minus strand of JBFWOK010000014.1, from coordinate 8,519 downwards.
CGAGCGGAGGAGCCTGGGTTCGGGAACCCGATCCGACCGGTGAATCGGCGTAGCAGGTCGGGCACGCGAGGTTGCAGGACTGCACGACCTCGATCAGGGCCAGGCAAGTGGACAATGTCTCGCAGGCGGCGGGTCCCGTGGAAGGGCGGTCGGCATTGCGGCCGAGGGTGCCCGCCGAAGATCCATCGCTGGCGCGGCAGGCGTTGCCCTGGCAGCACCCGTTGCTCGCGCCTTCCGGATTTCTTGGCGCGCCCGGAATCTCGGCGTTGGAGGGATGCCCGGTGGAGATCCAGTAGAAACGAGCGTCGGTGGCGAGGCACGCCGAGGTTTCGCCGTGTTGGGGACATTGCCGCCGCAGATCGATTCTGCCGTGGCCCGAACCGCTCCGGATGACCTGGGCCGGAACCGATTCGAAGCAGACCGGGCAACGGCTCCGGGTTCGCTTGAGCAGCGTTTCCGAAACGTGGACCCGGGGAAGGAGGAAACTCATCGACGCCTGGTTTTTCGGTTCAAAGAAGGACGGCGCAGCCGGGAATACAAAGGGCGAAACTGGCGACGATGAATCCGAGGGCCATCAGCACGCCCAACCCTGGATTCAGGGCGAGCCGACGAGTGATTTGGATCGAGGCCAGGATGCCGACAATCACCGGTCCCAGGAACGCGGCGATGAGCAGTGGGACGACGAGCACATCCTTGTTCCCGAAGAACGCCTTGTTGAGGACTCCGAGGGTCACACACGCCAGGGAAGGGAGCAGGAGAAGGAGAAGGGAGGTCAGCACGGAGGGCCCTGAGTCGCGAGCCGGGGGCTGGGGTTCGACCTGGGGAGCGGGTGGCGGCGGGGGCACGGGTTGGGAAGGGTCCATGGTGGGGAAGTGGGAGCTGGGTTGGTGCCGACTCCATTACCAGGGGGCCCGCCGTGGTCAAAATCGATTTTCCCGATGATCGGATCGTCCGGGGTCGGCCTATCGGCCCGACGGGTGCCACGACTCTCGTCACGAAGCGACGTGGAATCGCGGATATCCCGCATGCACGAAGGTGTGAAACCGCTGATCGACACTCAGCGCGGGGCAGTACTCGACGCGGGTCCTTTCGTCCAGAGGACGAACCATCGGCCGCGACTTCGCCGTGGTTTCGAAGACATGCACGCCGTCGGCGCGGTCGAGCAGAATCCACGCGTGGGCGACTCCCTTCCACCGGCCCGCCGTGAAGCGCGACGGAATTCCGAGTTCACCAAGTTTCCTCCACGCCCAAAGCGCGTGGTCCTCGCAGTCGCCCTTCCGGATCTGTTCGAACGTCAGCGGGTGCTGCCAGAAGTCGTCCTGGAAAAAGAGCGCCTGGTCGGACAGGCACTCGCAATCGAGAAGCCAGGCGCAGAGGTCGTCGAACGACTGCGCCGGAACGCGGCTTTGGCCCTGGAAATAATCCGCGAAGGAGCGCGTGCTACCGGCTCCAAACGCGCCCGGGGCGCACGTCAGATGGATGCGGTCCCAGGGGTCGGGGTGGTCGGAGAAGAACTCCGCCAGTCCATTCAGTCCGGCGGTCATGTCCACCCAGGTTTTGACCAGTCGCGGCATCGGGATCCGCCTTGGAACGCGGCGCGGCGCGCGGGTTGAGTCCGGCTTCCGTCCTAGCGGTGCTCGGCCAGCAGGTCTTCGCTGGCCAACCGCCTCGTGATGTACTGGCGCAAGACCGGGATCCTGGCCCGCTCAAGGAGAGCCAGACCCGCCGTCGGGTCGGCGCCCACGACCGGTTCCATCGCGAACCAGTACATCAGCGGAAGGTTGTGATCGCCGGCATCCGCGGCCCGTTCGATCAGGGGAGTGAGGATCGGTTTCCGGCGGTCGACCGGGGTTCGTTGCAGCCCCGACGCCAGGTACAGGCGCACCAGGGCCGAGTCCCCTTCGCGCGCCAATTTCTCGAAATCCGAGAGAGCCTTGTCGGACGGATTCCGACCCTCGCACAGGAGTTGGATAGCCCAGGCGCGGAGGTATTCGTCGCGATCGCGAAGGAGGGAGAGAAGGATGGGTTCATCCGCTCCACCCGTGGCGTGCAGGGCCCAGAGCGCCCGAAGGCGTTCGACGGTGCCGGACCCTTCCCGAAGCCCCTTCCGGAGGGCGTCGCGAACATCGGGGCCCAGACGGCCCGACGCCGCGCGTTCCTGGAGGACACGCCGGCTGTGGCGGACATGGAATTCGTTCGCGGACTTGGTCGAGGACCGCACCAACTCGTCGTCGGGCATGGACGCGAAATCGACGCGCGTCACGGGCTGGTCTTTGTAGACGATCTTGTAGATGCGCCCATTGGCGCGGTCGTGACCGTCCTCCCGGTTGTGATGGCATTGGTTCTTGTCGTACCAGTCGATGATCAGGACCGACCCATCCTGGTCGTAGAGCTGATTCAACGACTGGCTCCAGGTGTCGTTGAAGTTGAGGAAATCGGGTCCGTGGGTGCCGGTGTACCCCGAGCCGTGACGGACCGGGATATCGACGTTGAATCGCTGGCCGTGGATGTTGCCGATGAAGATCCGGTTCCGGTACTCGTCCGGCCAGGATCCGCCGAGGTACACCATCAGCCCCGCGTGGGCGTGGCCGCCACCGACCGAGTCGCTCCGCGCATTGGCGGCGTGAGGGCCCCTTGAACCGGCCCAGTGGACGTGGTCGCCGTGGGTCTGGATGTCGTCGTAGATGAACGGGTTGACGTGGCGCGGGGCGCCCTTCGGGATGTGATTCTGGCATCGATCCCGTTCCTCCGATGAGATCGCGAAGTGTTGTCCGCCCTGCCGCTGGTAGCGCGCGCCCTGGATCATGTGCCAGAAATGCGGAATCACACAGGCTTCGAGAAAAGCCTGTCCGTGCTCGTCGAAGTCCATGCCCCAGGGGTTGCTCGTGCCCTCCGCGAAGACTTCGAACGTGTGACGCGTCGGATGGTAACGCCAGATGCCGCAGTCCATGCGCTGACGCTCATCCCTCGGCGTGCCGGGCTTGCCCACATGGGATGGGCAGAACACGCCGTGGCAGCCGTAGAGCCAGCCGTCCGGCCCCCAATTGAACGTGTTCAATGTCTCGTGGGTGTCCGCCTGGTAGTCCCACCCGTCGAGGAGGATTCGCGGCGGTCCCGCCGGCTGCGGGTTGTCCCAGTCGTTCACGGGAACGAAGAGAAGGTAAGGGGCGGCGCCGATCCAGACTCCTCCGAAGCCCACTTCGAGGCCGCTGATCAGGTTGACGTTCTCGAGGAAGACCGTCCGTTTGTCGAACGCGTGATCGCCGTTCGTGTCTTCGAGCACCAGGATCCGGTCGAGGCCGCCGCGGATGTCCTGGAGCTGGGCGGCGGTGGGCTGGGAGAGGTCCGAGCCCGGAGCGCGATCCTCCGCGGGTGGGTGACCCTTGCGTTTGGGGTAGCTGAAGCCTTCGGCGACCCAGACGCGGCCGCGATGGTCGAGGCAGAAGGCGATCGGTTGGCGGACGTCCGGTTCCGCCGCGAACACATGGGCCGCGAATCCCGGTGGCAGAGTCATCGCCCGGGCGGCTTCGGCGGGCGTCAGACCCGAAAAACGAACCACGTCGGCGGGAAGATCCTCGGCGGCTGGAGCGGTCGAGGTCAGGGTGCAGGCCAGGAGGCTGGCGGCGAACCATCGGAGGCCAGTGCCATGGAACATGGGCGGAGTGTGGGCGGTCGTTCCGGGCCACGGAAGCGCGATTTTTGAGGAACGCTCCCGGGGGGCGCATCTGCGTCCTGTGGGTGGTCCCGCACGGTCGGAATCGGACTCGGGATCGTTCGGGGTCGGACGCTTCGATCACGGTTGAGAACGCGAGTGTCCAGTTCGATTCCGATTCCGATTCCGATACCGACCCCGACAGCGCGCATCGCTGGCAGGCGCTCACCGGGGCCGCGGCATGGCTTGTTTTGTCTTGGGAGATTGCGGGTGGGAACGGTTTCGAGACTATTCGGTCTCCATGCGCTGCTGGCCGATCATCGCTCGGGAGTTGCGGGCGCAATCCCGTCAGGCGCGGGGCCACTGGCTGCGGTGGGTGGGGGCTGTCTCGCTGATGGCCGGGACCTTCGCCTTCCTCGTTCGACGTCTGCCGCCCTCCACCACGTTGGTGTTTCAACCCGACGGATCGATGGTTCCGCTGGCGGTCAAGGTGGGCGCACTGGACCGGTGGGCGTCCGCCTTTGGGAAGTTCCAGAACGACGGGTGGCCGCTGCTGGCCATGATGAATGTCCTGGTGGTGGCCTCAATCTGGTTGGTGGCGCCGTTTCTCACGGCCGACTGTTTGAGCCGGGAACGGCGCCAGGGAACGCTGGGGATCCTGCTGCTCACGCCGATGCGCGCGATCGACGTGGTTCTGGCCAAGTGGGTGGTGCACGGCTGGCAGGCGGCATGGATGTTCCTGGCGTGTGTGCCCGTGCTCATCATTCCCGTACTTATCGGCGGTGTGGGTTGGTTGGATGTGGTTTATGTCGCCGGGATCGATGTCGCGGTTTTGGTCATGGCGCTGACGGCTGGAATGGTGGCATCCAGCCTTTGGGATGGACCGAGGGGAGTGCTCATAGGGGCCGCGGTTCTTTCCGCCTTTTTGGCGGCGGCACTCTCGATCGCGTGGGCGCTGGGAATCAGTTTGGGAGGCGTGGTTGTAGGGGTGGCCGCGCTTCAGCAGACCAGCCTTCAATCAGAACTTTACTTTTCCTGGCGTCAGGCGATCCGGCTCCTGGGGGATCCGCAACAGGTCTGGTGGACTTTACGGAGGACGCCGGGGCCGCTCCGGCTTTGTGAGGCCGGCGCCGGTCTGGCGGGGACGTTGCTGATCGCCATCGGGCTGCTCCGGTTCGTGGCGGTTCGTGTGAAACGGTCAGTGCTGGGTGGTACGACTCGAGTGTCTCCTCGCGTCATGGAAGAGATCGCCCCGGTGGCGGGAGTGTCCGCGAGGCGACGACGGGTGCTCGGGTGGATTCGGCAACGAAACCCGTTTCTCTGGATCGAACTACGAACCTGGCGAGGTCATGTGGTGCCCGGGTTGTGTGTGGGGGTTCTCTTTCCGTGGGAGGTCGCCCGGTCCCTTTCGGGTATTGCTCTGAGTCCGGCGGAGGTGCTCGGGGCGCCGGTCTGGGCGTTCGCGGGAATCCTGGCCTTGGCGGCGACCTCCTGCTTCCACGAAGAACGGGCTTCGGGAAGTTGGGAGTTCCTCCTGACGGTTCCGCGCGGAGCGGTGCGGCTGTTGTCGGGAAAGCTCACGGGATTGGCGCTCCAGGCCCTTCCCGCCGCGATTCTGGTGTTGAGCATCGAAATCTCGCTTTTCCAGGGCGTTTGGGGGGAATCGACGTCGTGGTGGATCTCCGCGTCGGAATACCTGGCGGTGGCCCTTGGCCTGGCGGGGCGTCTCTCCCTGGCGCTCACCCTCGGAGCCTACTTGGGTCTGGGAATCAGGGGCCTCCTGCCGGCGTCTCTGGTCACCCTCTTCGGTATCGGGCTTGCGGCATGGCTTGGGGGAAAGATCGCCTTGGGCGTGACAGGCTCCGCCGATTTCTCGATGGGCGTTGGGACAATCGCGGTGGGTGGGGCCGTTGAGATGGTCCTCTCGCTGGGGTGCGCCTGGGCGACACTTCGGGCCTTGAACCGCCGGCAGGACTGTTCGTGATGGTGGAGAGATCGAGGTTGAACCGGGCTAGGAGATTCCGGTCCCGCGAATTGGTTGGGGCATTTCCGGATCGCGAATGGGTCTAGGGAATTTTCAAGCCAAAGAAATGCTGCAATGACCGCCCGCGCTGGAGCAGAGTCCGGGTTGGAGGAGGAATGCTCAAGGTTCTGATGCTTGGAGGCGGTGAGTCGCCGTGCCGCGTGCGGCTGGAGCGATTGGGTTGGGCTGTCCACGAACTCGACGAGGGTCGGATTCCCCAACTGAACTCCGAAAGCGCCGATTGGGTCTGCGTCGTGCATCGCGAGGTTTTCGAGGCGCCCGAATGGGCGCGGCTCCGCGTGGACCTCGCGCGCGCGGCCCGTTTCTTCGTGGTCGAAGTGAAGGGCGGGGAGACCAGTTCGGTGGTCGCCGCGATGCGCGATGGGGCGTTCGACGTGGTGACCGCCGATGATGGGAATGCGCGCTGGCAGGCGGTGGTGGAATCGGCCGCGAAGAACCAAGCCGTCTGGCTGCAGCTTTACGGCGGACGTTTGGACGTCGAGGGGGCGCGGCTCGTCGGGCGCGGCCGGTTGATGACGGCGTTGCGGCATGATCTCGAACGTCTGGGTCCGACGGATGTGACCGTTCTCATCCTGGGCGAGTCGGGTGCGGGCAAGGAGCGCGTTGCGGCGGCGTTGCATGAGGCGGGGAGGGGTGGGCCGCTCGTCACCTTGAACTGCGCGGCGATGCCTCGCGAGTTGATGGAGGCGGAACTCTTCGGCGCCGAGAAAGGCGCGTTCACCGGCGCCATCCGAAGCCGTCCCGGACTCGTGGAGCAGGCCGACGGCGGAACGCTCTTCCTGGACGAGATCGGCGAACTCGACCTCCTGCTGCAACCGAAGCTCCTTCGGTTCATGGAGACCCGTCGGGCGCGTCGAGTGGGCGGGGAGGGGGAATACGCGGTGAAGCTGCGCATGGTCGCCGCGACCAACCGCGATCTGGCCCGAGAAGTGCAAGCCGGCAGGTTTCGGGCGGATCTGTACTACCGACTGGCGGAGGTCATTCTTCCGATCCCTCCCTTGCGGGCGCGGAAAGAGGATATTCCGGATCTGGCGCGGGTCTTCGTCGAAGGCGCCAACGAACGTTTCGGAAAGAACATCGAGTCACTGGAACCCGGGCTGGTGTTGAAGTTTCAGGCCTACGATTGGCCGGGGAACGTGAGGGAGTTGAAAAGTGTGATCGATCGTCTCGTGCTCTTTCACGACGGACCCATGCTCCGATCGGGTTGGTGGGAGGCGCCGACGGGTGACGCGGTCACAGGCCCGGTGGAAGCCGTTGCGCCGATTCGAGCCCCGCGTCCGACCACTCCTTCCTACGAGATGGACGAGGTTGCTGCCTCCATGCCCAGCCGGACGGCAAGGCGGGACTTGGCGCGGCACCTTCTGGACGACGGAAGGCTCAGTCTCGCCGAGGTGGCCGCCCGCGTGGGAGTGCATCCGACCACCCTTTTCCGCTGGCGCCGCGGAGCGAAGGTCTGATCCCACTCCAGGAGCCGACCCCGGGATGGACGGGTTCCAGATTTGCGATTCGTCCCCGATCGCTACTGCCGATAGACCGGCCCGTTGTAGATGTCGTTGGGGTAGGGGATCCGGTTGACCAGTTCCCACGAGCGCGTCCATTTCAGCATCTGCGCGCTTCCCCCGAACAATCCGATTACGGCGCCACCCGGCAGGCCGCGAATGGTGGATTGCGCGTTGGGATTGGCGATGTTCTCCCAGTTCCCGACGCCCGCGTGTCGGATGGAGATTCCGTTCCCGACATTTCCGGGAGGCGGGACGTTGGCCGCGTCGTTGAAGTTCAGGGGATCCAGTTCGTTGACTTCCCACATCTGCCAATCCGTGGCGTTGAAGTCGCCGAGCCTGTAAGTGGCTCCGTCCGGGCTCAAGGACGGTCGGCCGATGTTGTTGTAGCCGGCGATCGTCCCGTTCCAGCAGTACGAAGTGATCTTCACGGGTCGCGCCAGCCAGAGTTGTTTCAGTCGGCCGCGACCGCGTGTGGCCACGTCCTTCGGACACCAAAGAACCTTGTAGTCCCCGAGAAACGGTCCGAGTTGTCCGATCCTGAAGAAGGCGACCTGATTGCTGAACTGCTGCGAATTGACGTCCCGGCCCGCCGCCGATCCCGGAACCGCCGGGCCGCCCGGGATCCGTCCGTTGTTGCGGGTCGCGTAGGCCCAGCCGTCGGGACCGGTCAGGTCGCCGCCCCACGTCGGATGGGGCAGGCGGTCGTCGTTGTCATTGGCGTAGAGGTGGCCGGCGACGAGGGTCTGCCGGACGTTGTTGAGGTCCAGGGTGAGCTGGGCGCGGTCTTTGGCGCGCGAAAGCGCCGGCAGAAGCATGCTGGCCAGGATGGCAATGATCGCGATCACCACGAGGAGCTCGATCAGGGTGAAGGCGGCGGCCCCGCGCGAGCGGGTGGGATTCGCGAAGGGAACGGTTTCAGGGGCGAAGTCGAATTCGGTGGAGGATTTCATGGGATGGGGATTCCCGAAGGGTCTGAACTCGGACGGCTTCCACACCGCCGGAGGAGGACTTACCAACGTTCGCCGGCGTGATCCAGCTTCGGCTTCGCACTCGCCCGGAAATCGTGTGCTCCGCGCCGTTTGAGGGGAGGGGTGGCGCACGATTCTTCAGGATTCCAAAGGAAATCTCCGCATCGGATGGGGGACCCGGGGCGGGCTGGAACGCGCCGGCGAGCCTAGTCCCGACTCCGTAGTGTCTGGCGGACTTGTTCCACCTCACGGAGCGCGTTGGCGAGGATCTCCGGGAGATCGATCGGTTTCTGTTCGAATTCATCCAGATTACGGAATGCGTTCGGGCACCGGGTGTATTGGTCGCCCAGACC
>JBFWOK010000013.1:0-63969 GCA_050250555.1 Limisphaerales bacterium | reverse complement strand
GCGAAGAAGACGGAGGAAGAAGGAAGAAAAGGTCGGTTCGGCGAAGGGCCGGAAGAAGACGCCACCGGAAGAATACCTGGATTTCAAACCGCCGGAATCACCCGGTTTTCGAATCGGCGTTCACACGGCTTTGGTCGCCACGACTCAATCACCGGCAAATGGGCAATGAGATTAAGCGGATTCAGTAGGGTTTGTGGCCTGGGTTTACCCTCTAGGCCGTAGATCGGATCAATGTCTGCGATGACAAGAGCCTGTTCATCCTTCCCAAGTCGCCCACGATTCCAATGGTCCAAATGGAAAATTCCGGGCTCCACGCCGTGGTAAGGCACTGTTGTAGGAAATCCAGCACCATGCTTCTCATCGAGCCAACCATCGTGGCCGATGAAGCAGCTCTGGCCGTGGCCATATGAGGCGCAAACTGCATTACAGAAGATGGTAGTGATACCGGAAGAAAGAAAGGCGGCTTGGCCGAGGACCGAATAATCCGCAGAACGACTGGTCATGGCCGGCACTAAGAGGATGGTGCGCCTTATCCCAAGACTTTCACTTATGGCAGTTAAGAGGGCGAACTTCTTTATGTCAGCCATGACATCCTCCCTGATCATACCGTCAAGATCCTTACAACGGCCGCTGGCCCCAAATTTCCCGAGCAATTCACGACGCAGGCGCGCCAACGGAAAAAGATTCGCTGGAAATGTTACAAGGAAAACCTCTGAGCAGATTAGCTCGTAGATGTGGGATCGAACGTCGCCAAGTTTTTGGTCGGCAATGAGCGGTTCCATGACTTCGCCCCCCGGATAAAATACTTCATCGGCTGCTGGCGCGGGGTATTTCTTGGGACGAGCCTTCCTTGCTCCAACCGGATCCGGGAGCACTACCTCGTGAATGGCGCTCCAGTCGCGCGAATCCGTTGGCTTCAACATTCCAGGTGGGAGGCGATACGTTCCTGCCCAGACTGAGGTCTTCGACGCAATTGTTGGCAATTGTTGCGCGAGCCATTCGACGGTGTCGGGACGCATCGAGTATTCGGGCAACAGCAAGACGTCCACGTTGAACAAGTTGCAGGCCTTTAGCGCCGCTTTGAGTAATGCCCGACGCCGATGTTCTGCGCAACTTCGACCAAAAGCATCCGCAATCCATTCCTCCGGCTTCTTGCGATTGAACCGAGGACTGGATTCGTCACACAAATCGAAACCGGGATGGCGGTAACTTTCATCCACTTCCCATTGGAAAAGCGCAACGCGGACGTGACTCGGCGGCTTTTCTCCACGTGAGTCCCACGATGCCCCTTGCATCCGGGCTAACTCGGACAGCGCAGTGCCGATATCGCCCTCCGAAATATTTGGGGTTTTCGCCGAAGGAGGCTTCTCTTCGGCAGTCTGAGGCGGGGGAAGCGGTGTAAGTGCAGCTTGCGCCGGAAGCATCGCGGGCGATGCTTCGATGGCTTGGACTTCGCTCGTGGGTTCGACAATCTGATCGCTAGGTGCAGAAGCGAGTTGAGATGTGACTGGAACTATTGGCTGGGCCGACACTTGGCGTGCCGCGAAGGCTTCTCCCGCAAGCGCGACCATCCCTGGCTGTACCACGCCGATGCCGACGAGTCTGTCGCCGCACCACGACTCGCTCCACCGGAAGACAACCCGGTTTTCACCAAGTGGTGCGGCAATGCGTTCTATTCCACCTCTACTCTCATCGAAAGCTTTAGCCCAAACGATCGCCCAGCCTGATAACTGTCGGCGACCATCGGAAGTCTGCACCTCAGTGGGCCGCCTCCGGCTGGCTTCGAGATAGAAGCGAGAACTTTCGTGAGTCTCGATGCGCAAACCCGCAGCGGTATCGAGTCGACCCAAGGTGGTAAAAGTTTCCTGCAAGCGTGCGCTGTCCCAAGCTTCGATCGCATCTTCGAGTCCGCCCCATGGCAAGTCATCGCCATCGGCCCCTGCGAGCGCGAGGTTGTCGGATATTATCTTGAGTTGCGATCTGGCATCCGTCCCGAATCGATCCTCCTGAACGAGGCCGCCTCGCCAATCGCCCGGGAATGCCCCGGTCAGGGCGCCCAGCACGACCATCCAGCCCAGTGGCGTGATGCCCGCAATTGCCACCCAATCAACACGCTGACCTTCGCTGGTGGCTCGATGAAGCTTTTGGAAGAGTTCGCGGACGTTTCTCCAATCCGTCGCAATCTGCGCTCCCTCCAGTGGAGTTGGCTGTTCACGATGCAGCAGGGCGGTCGAGTCGAGATTCCAGTCTGCGAGACTAGGTGGCGACTCCTGAAATTCTAGTCGCACTGGAAGTTCCAGCAGGGACCACAATTCTAAGGCTTGGCTCCGCAGCTGTAACTCAATCGCAAGCAGCCGTGTGGCACTGGCAAGCGCACACAGCGTTTTATCGATTCCGCGCATAGGATCTAACTCGGCGAGGGCAGCCAATCGTTCGCCCAAAGCGTAGAGCGCTCGTGGTGGTCGACGCGTTGGAGCCCAGCTCGGGAGCGGTGTTTCCGATGCAGGGAGACGATGCGCGAGCTCCTCGTCTGCGCGGAATTGACCCCGGACCATTTCCACCAACAGCGCCGTGGCTCCTCCAGGCGCACTAGGATCAATTCGTGTGTCGAGTCTTGCCTGGATTGCTCGCCCTTCCGCGAGTGTCGCTATGAGATGCGCAAGCCCAGCTTGGGTATTGGTTGGGTCGCTCTCGGTGGGAAATTGTTCTAACCGGAGGAGGACCCTCTCGACAGTTGTCGGCATTCCGGTCTTTACTGAAATCCGAAGGGGCCGAGCGGGAAGGGAGCTTCCGCGCAGCCGACAAAGGCTGAAATGCAGCATCTTTTCTCTCGCCCAATCCTCACCGGCTTCTCCCACCAATGCCGGCGCAGTAAGCCTCTGACTTGATAGTTGGCGCGTGCTCTGGGCGCGGTCCAACCAATCCGCGAGCGCGGTGCCTACACGCCAGAGTGGATCATTAAGTTCGAGCACCGGCTCCATCACGAGACCGCCTTCCCGCTGGCGGAGGAACGCTTGCCCGCAAACCTGAAACGCCGGCACACAGAATCCGAGGACTTCCCATTGACTATCCTCGGTGTCAGCACCAAGCGGTGGGCCGAGGAGATTTGATGCAGTTGGCGGGCAAACCGATGTTCTTCGGCCTGTTGCAGTGACAAGACTACGGAAAGCCCTTGCCAACCAGCGCGTGATTCCTGGATGCGATTTGGAATTCAACGGCTGGAGATACTGATAAGGTAAGAGCGGAGATTCGTAGCGCTTTAGCCTTCCAACTGCGCCACCAGGTTTCTCAGTCCACGCAAGTTGCGGGCAAAGGGTTAACGCTGCGTCATCACGAAGGTCCGCTCGCAGCACAACGCGATTCTCGTCACGCAGGCCGAGCAAACCTGGAACATTGATGCCGGGAGGCGTGGGAAGCAGTTGCACCGGCGATTCGGCTGAGCCGTCGAGAGCAAAGCTTCTCAGCGCCGGACGCTTATCGACCAGATCCACTGCGTGGCGAGACACTAAGTTTACAAAACTGCTAAGGGCGGCTTCGGCAACCGCGGGGGTGTGGCTTGCTGATAGATGAGGCATCCATAGATTTAGGACATTCTCTAACGGTTGTTTTGTTTCACCGCGCTGTCGCCAAAGAGCCATGGAGGTGTCAACAGGCATGAGCGGATCGGGGCCTTCCAACCGTTGGGGTCTGTTCGCGATTCGCAGACGTGCAACTGCTTCATGGAACAAGATACCGAGCGGCATTCCGGCCGCCCTCCAACTTGCGCGATCCAATAGCTCAGCAGATCCCTGTGCTTCGGCCAGAGAGATAAGCAGGCGCGCCTTCGCCAACGACTCTCCCGCCTCCACCTTCAACTCCGTAGGCGAGGAAGGCGGTTGCACCAAGGTTGCGGCACGGTGAATCACGAGCCGTTTCAGAATGAGCATGTGCTCAAAACGGGAGGGCTCATTGGACGGTAGAACCCGGCCGATCAGAGCTTCGCACAATCCCCCATGAACAAGCGCCGCCATTCGGTTTCGTTGCCCGTTGAGAATTTTGTGCTTCAACTCTGACAACGTAGGGTTTCGATCCTGCCGCGAGGTCAGGAAGCGTTCGATGCCGTCCAACCAAGCAAGTAAATCGGCAACCGCGAAGTCCTGACTCGAAACTTCATCGCTTCGGCGCTGAGGCGGCTTCCGGGTCTTCCAAATCTCTTTGAATTTGTTCGCAGCATCTGCTGGGACAAGCTCAGCTTCGCCAGCTTCTTGAATTATGCCGCGCCACAAGTGCCGAGCCACACTTGCGTTGTCCCCGTGACGAAGATCAGGTGCGGCAAGAACCGTCTCGATTGCGCTCTCAAGTTCTTCTTGTGGGGTATCTGGGTCTTCTAGTCGCGGATCATGAAGGACACGCAACGAATCACTTCTGTCCGTTTCACCAGCATCGGCAAGGGGTTCGAGAAGCGACAACGGCGAATTTGCGGGAGGGCCGTCGAATGGGCCAGAGACACCGAGCCCCGCTCCACGCCGCTCAGTCAGCCAATTTCGCACTTCTGCTTCATCCATTACGGGCAGCGGATCCGTCTTCGGGCTCAACTCCATTCCGATGAGGGCGAGTTGCTGCTCGATTGCAGTTCGCAACCGCGCGAGATCCGTGGCAGTGCGGGCGATGATCACCATGTCGTCCACGTAGCGCGCATAAACCGCACCTCGCACTGCGGACATTTGCCCTCCACGAAGCACCTCGCCTTGCTCGTCACTGGCTTGACGATCGAGCTTGGCGACCAGTTCGCTGAGTGCGTGGTCGAGTGGAAAAAGCGATATATTTGCTAGATAAGCCGAGAGGTCTGGGCCTTGGGGCAGGCCGCCGGGGTTCTCTTGCGGAACAGTACCGGTTGGCTCGAAATCGTAACCAAAGCTCTGGTCACATAACCAATCCACTATCTTTTCTGCTCGTTCACTTGGTTCCTTGAACGTCGGCAGGAAAAGTGGCGCGCAAGCAAGCGCATCATTTCGGTCATCGCTGTTGGCTAATTCGGCCATCGCCCCCTTTAGCGCAGGAAGCAGCACAGCATTCACGGCTGCGCGCGGAACAGTGGGGTAAAAGCTGCGCACGTCGAGTCGGGCGACGTGAAACTGCCCAGATGGAATGGCAGCGACCCGCGAATCGATGAAAGAGATGAAATCCCGCCAACACTCGTAATACGACCGAAACATTCCCGTGCGGCGCGGCGGTGTCCGATGTTCAATGACATCCATGTCAAGGGTGTAGGCAAAGCTGACGGTCTCGCCGCCGACGGGAACATGCTTTTCCTCGCCCGTAGTCTCCAAGCGCCGACTCGTGCTGCTCGCCGTGAACCGGACACCAGGGATGAAGCGGCGAAAACGCGGACAATTCGCGTAGTCACGCAGCAACTCATTAAGCACGTATTGCTGGAGTGATAAAATCTCCGGGCTTGGTAACGCCTTGAGCCGGAATCTCCCATCTCCCTTCGGCACCAGCACTGCTAGCATCTTGTCAGCGTCCAATTTGCCCTTGTCGTCGGCCACCTCCAGCAACGACCGAAGGTGAGGAATCGTAACATCGATTGCAGCTTGAAGCCGTTCCCAACTTCCTTCGTCGACTGGAAACTCCCGACGTTGCGTGCTCGCCTCTGCGATTTGCAGCGCGCGAATGAGCCGACCATCGTCAACTTTCGTTGGCCCAGTTACCGTAGCGTCGGTGGGGACTGTCTTGCCTGAGGATGCCCGCAGGAATCGGCGGAGTGGTTCTTTCCAGCGCGATAGCTCGCCAGTCGAGGCCCTCATCTGGCTTTCAAACGCGGGCACACGGTCGAGAATCTCGACCCAGCGGACACGATCAAGCCGCCGCTCAACATCGCGAAATGCCCTCAATTGTTGGCTTTCGGGAAGCGTCTCCCAAGTATCATCAAGTTTTGCAGGCGCAGCTTCCACCGCCGCCGCGAGCAGCACCTTCATTGGCGCTTCAGCCCACGCCGAGAGACGTGCAAGCGCGCCAGCAGTATCCTTCACATCGCGGAATAACTCGTCTGGATCATGACCGCATGTCTCATCCTCAGTGGCAGGCGCTGGCGGCATGAGGACATCCAGCAAGAGACCAGGATTCTCGACACTCGCATCAAGGAGTTTCACTGTCGCGTTGACAGCCCCGCGATGCCCAGCTTCATCGGCATCTAGGAAGAGGTGGACAGCAAGCTGAAGGTTGTCGCGGTCCAAGTCGCTGGCGAAGTCCGTTAGTACCTTCACCTGCTTATCTGTGATCTGGCTTCCTAGAAGCGCGACGGCGTGGAGCCCTATCGCCTCCAACCGAAGTGCGTCCATCAGCCCTTCAACCACAAAGATATCGAGGATTGCATTATCGCCCTTCATCCCACGTCGAGGGCGTGCTGACCGTACTTTGTGAAAACGATACAATGTGCTTCCGCGAGGAAATCCGGGGGAAAACAGATACTTCGGAGACTCCTTGCCAATCGCACGACCCGCGAAGCCCGCAATTTCGCCACGGTCGTCACGGATGGTGAAAAGGATGCGTGGAGTGCTGTAGAAATCGCGCGGGGCCAATTCAAACGCGAGCGGGAGGGATTCGCCACCACGGGACATGGATCCGCGAAGCAACAAACCCGCAGCGTCGAGTGAATCTACTTGCTCCCGATCGGCTACGCTGGCACTTCTCGCAATCTTGGGTGGAAATGCAGCGAATACCTCCACATCCTGGAGGACGGAGAAATCAATATCACGGTCGGCAGCCCATTTCCGAAGTTCTTCGGTTTCCGAGTTTGATTGCCGGCGATAAATCGTGAATCCTAGCTTTAGTCCGACCTTTCGAGGCTCATTGCGTTCAGTTCGGGTCGTGGAGGTTTTCGTTGGGAGTCGAACGTGGCGGCGTTCCGCAAGCCATTCAAGTGCCCCTTGGAAGTCCTTACCCAACTGTTTCTTGATGAGATCGAAGACATCGCCATGAGCACCGCAGGCAAAACAATGGAACTGAGCACGCCGTCCCCCACTACCGGTGTAGAGCTGCATTGACGGTCTTCGATCATCGTGGAACGGGCAGAGCGTTTTTGGCGAGGCAGTGCCGCGCCCTACCACACGCAGACCCAGCCACTCAGCCACCTCCGAGATATTTGCTTCGGCCGCGAGTTTGCTTATGGCTTCCCGGCGCTCGTCGTTTTGTGGTGGAGGCATTGGTTAGGAGGTTAATGTTTGAAAGAATGCTCAGGAGGTTTGCATCTCACAAATCGCCGAGAAGATTTCTCCATGAAGCGCTCGGAGGAGACGAAGATGCCGCCCGAACCGCACGCGGGGTCGAGGATGCGCCCGTGGTAGGGTTCGATGACTTCGGTGAGCAGGCGGACGATGCTGCTGGGGGTGTAGAACTCGCCGAGGAAGTACTCGTAGATGCGCCCGAAGGCGTCGTATTCCACGGAGGCGGGAATTTCGGAGACTTTCTTGAGCAGTTCCTTGAGCAGGGTGCTGGTGAAGAGGTTGTAGGTCTTGGGCAGGACGCCAGCGAGCTGCGGGTTGTGCTTCTCGATGTCGCGCATGGCGTCGTTGACCTTCGCGCCGATGTCCTCCGCCTCGGGGAGGTTAAGCAGCACATCGAACCGGGCGTCGGGAGCGAGGTAGAGAATGCCCCCGGCGTGGTAGGCGGCCGGTTCATCCACGCGGCTGCCACGCCGGGAACCTGCGGATCCCTTTTCCAACTTGGCCCGTAGGGCGGCGAACCGGACCTCGGCAAACCGGAGGAAGATCAGACCGAGGACGGGAGCCGAGTATCGCTGTGCTTGGAGCCCGGAATTGGCGCGGAACTGGTCGGCGGCATCCCAGAGGCGCTTCTCCAGCGCGATCGTCCGACTGTCCTTTTCCGGAGGGGCAATCCAATGCATGGGGCTGGGGGTGCGTGTGATGGATTGGATGACCTGGGATCGATGCGGCGAGAGGAAACCACGGTTCGGGCGGGCTGTGAAAGCGGCAAAGCAGAGGGGGTGACCCTGCGGTTCGATGCCTATGGGAGAGCCACGAAGCCGCTTCGCCAGCGGCCCGACTTTTTGGACGATTCTACGCCCTGAAGCGCAATGGCGACCCCACCTTGGAATCGAGACTGGCAGCCGTCCCGGCCACCGGGTGGCTTGGGTTGGAGCTTCTGGGCCCGGACTGGCGTGGAAAGAGAGATGGTCACGAATCGTTGCGCGAGTCAGAGTCCTTTCGCTGCCGACCCCGATCGGCCCCGCTCGATGCGCTACTGGTGGGTCAACCACAAGCAGACCTTCCGCCATGAATTCGAAGGCGGGTACATTTGGTCGCCCAAGCGCAAGAAGGATGGGACCCGGAACCGGTTCTACGATTTCCTGCGCGAGGTGGCCCCGGGTGATGTCGTCTTCTCGTACGCCCACGCGGTCATTCAGGGAGCTGGATTCGCTGTGTCGCACTGCTACACGTGCCCACGACCGGCCGAGTTCGGGCATATCGGCGAGCTGTGGGACATCGTCGGCTGGCGTGTGGACGTGCGGTTCCAACCCTTCGGGCCGCCGATCCGACCGAAAGCACATCTTCGGCTGCTCGAACCTCTCCTGAAACGGGAGGAGAGTGCCCCGCTCCGACTTTCCGGCGATGGACAGCAGCACATCTACCTGACCTCGATCTCGACCGAGCTGGCCGGTGTCCTCCTTGGGCTCGCCGGGCTCGACGCCGTCGTCTTCCGGCAGGACGCCTTGCGCGATTCCACGATTGAACGGCAGTTGGTCGGCCAGCAGGAGTGGGAAGACCTGGAGCAACGAAGGATCATCACCGCCGAAGAACTCTCCGTCACCACCCGGACGGCCCTGGTGAAAGCCCGCGTCGGTCAGGGACTCTTCAAGGAGCGGGTGTTCGGCCATGAAAAGGCCTGCCGGCTGACTCAGGTGACCAACCCCACCCACCTCGTCGGCAGCCACATCAAGCCTTGGCGCGAATCCAACAACGAAGAGCGACTCCAAGGCGCCAACGGGCTTCTCCTCACCCCGACCGCGGATCACCTCTTTGACCGCGGATTCATCACCTTCGACGACAACGGCGAGGTGCTGGTCGCCAAGGTCGCGGATCGGGTCTCCCTGAAGCGCATGGGTCTGGATCCTGAGGCCCCGCCCTGCCCCAGGCCTTTCAACGTCGACCAGCGCCATTTCCTCGCCCATCACCGGCGGGAGATCTTTTTGGGGGTGTGAAAGCCGGGAGTGGAGGGACCACTTCCAAACCAGCTGCGTTTCGCGTCGCCGACTTCGCTCGGAAGCATTTCTTCCCTCGTGTGGCGGGACCGGCGGGACATCGGAGAGGACGCACCTTTTCGACCCTAATCTCAATTCAAGGGCAGCAAGCGAACCCGGCCCGACGTCTCATCCAGCGTTACCAAGGCACCCGCCTTCAATTGGACCTCGCATTGGTGGAGGACTGCATGAACCAGATCTGCCATGTGGGCGGGCGACACATCCCGGGTTCGGACCTGAAAGACACTCGGCCGTCCTGCACTTGTCGACGCCAGCAACGCCCCAAAATCGAGATCGTGAGTGAACACAACCCACCCGAACTCTGCCGCGAACCTCATTATCTCAACGTCGGCTGCGCGAGGATCGCCCACGGTGCTCCAGTGAACGGCCTCGTGACCCATGGCTGCCAGCTTCCCCACCCAATCGGGGGAGAGGTTCATGTCGACGAGCAGCTTCACCGGGTTTGATGAAGTTCCCCCATGGACGGTTTCGCCACCGGCCGGCTTTGCCGTCCAGGCGCTAAGCACCCTGGAGCGCCACCTCCTGCTCCTCGACCCGCCACGCGGCATACGCCAGTGCCTGGCTGATATCCGCGGCTTCCAAGTAGGGGTACAGCGCCAGGATTTCGTCCTGAGACCTTCCCGACGCCAGGAGCCCGATCACGGTGCCGACGGTGACTCGCATCCCGCGGATGCAGGGCTTTCCTCCCATGACGGCGGGGTCCAGGGTGATGCGATCCAACTTCAGCATGGCCACGGTCTACCATCCCGGCCAGGCACCTCCAAGCGCCTTTCCGGTCGGTCCCAACTGGAGATTTGGATCCAGGACAGACGTCGCCCTTTGCTAAAAATCCTCCCGAGCCCGAGCCATCGCTAAAACGGGGAGCCCCCCAAGAGATGCCTCCCCCCCCCGCCCCTGGCCCGCGCTCCGAATCCTCGACGATCCCTCGCGGGCGAGTCGGTGGTGGTGAGTACGACCCCGTCTGGACTTGGGTGTGTTTCCCCTGAGCCCCGCGACGGGTTCGGGACGGGGAAGTCCCGAGCGACCCCGATGTCACCGGCCGCGAAGGAACGAACCGCAGCGGGAATCCGGGATGGTGCGCAGTTCACCAGCAACCTGACCGGTAAGGTTTCGGTAAGGTTTGGGGGTGTGGCTGGGTCGGAACGGTCCACGGCCTCGAAAACGCGTTTTCGCCTGTATTCATGCGGGTGAAATGCATGTTTCGTGCAAGGTCCTGCGAGGCGGCGCAAGGGGTGTTCCCCCAATTTTAAGTCCCCTGTGTCTGCCATTTCACCACATCGGCATTGTTGCCAGCCAAGCCTCCTCGGATCGATCCGGGCCGTCCGACTGACTTCGGCTGGGTCTTCGCTTAGGCGCGCCAGCCTGCAGCCCGGCGCATCGGATCGCAATCACCCCAACCGGCCCACCGGCCGCCCGTGACGTCGTATTCGGCCGAAGGAAACATCCCAGCCGACCCTCGCCGCGCGCGGACCCCGGACACCTACCGGAAGGTCGCCGACTCCCGCAAGCGCCGCGTGGCGGTGGTGGCCGCCCGATCATGGGGCGCGCGCGGCCGGTCGGGCCATGGCGGCGAACCAGTCCACAGGCCACCACGCACCCATGCGCTCGAAGGTCTCCAGCACCAGTTGCTTGTACTGCACGTACACCTGGTTCCCGTCCCCGCGCGGTGTAGGTCATGGCTTCCCCGTCGCCCTCGACCCCGACCGCCCGTGGAGGTCGCCCAGCAACGTGTTGAACGCATCGGGCACGCCGGGGTACGCCGGAGCGACGATTGCATCACGACTCACCCGCCCCATCCCGTGGACAACGGGGCGGCGGACAGCCGACCTGCAAGGGGTTTCAGTCCTTGTCCAGCCCGTGGAAGGACCGAATCGCCTCCGCCTTGGAGCTGACCTGCAGCTTCTCGTAGACGTTGTGAAGGTGCGTGCGCACGGTATGGACGCTGAGGCCCAGTTCCGCGGCGATTTCCTTGTACCGCAAGCCCGTGCTCAGGCGCTGGAGGATTTCCTGTTCGCGCAGGGAAAGGGGTCGGGCCACGACCCGGCCCGCCTGCGATCCCTGGAATCGCTGGATGATCTTGCGCGCAATGCTCGCCGACATCGGCGACCCACCGGCGGCCAATTCCCGGACCGAATCGCAGATCCGATGGCTGGATTCCCCTTTGGCCAGGTAGCCGGTGGCCCCCGCCTCGAGCGCCTTAAAGATCAACGCCTGGTCGTCCGCCACCGTCAGCATCATGAACTCGCACGAAGGCAGCAGGGCCTTCAACCGCCGGACGCAGTCCACCCCGCTGCCGTCCGCGAGGTAGAGATCCATCACAACCACATCGGGCGAATGGGCCGGCAGATCACGGAGCGCGGCGCGGGCGCTGCCGAACTCGGCGATCCACTACATATCGGTCTGCGACCGAAACAAAGCCGCCAAGTCACTCCGGATCCCCGGGTCATCCTCGACCAGGGCCAAGCGAATGCGTGCGGAGACTGACGGACTACTCATGGCGACATCTCGGCCCCGGCGCCCCCGAGCGGCAGGGTGTAGCGCAATCGGGTGCCCCGCGCATCGGATTCCATCTGCCAGGAACCCCCGAGAGACTCCACGCGTGTCCGCATGTTCGCAAGGCCGCCCTCGGTGGGAGGGTCGACGGGGAGTTCGAAACCGTTGCCGTCGTCCTCGATCTCGATCTCCAACCATTGCCGGTCCCCAAGCCGGGCCCGGATGATGGCCGTTGTGGCTCCCGAGTGCCGGACCAGGTTGTGGATCGCCTCCTTGAAGATCATCAGCAAGTCGCGGCAGGCGGCGGCACTCAGGCTCAGGTCCGGAAACCGCTCCGGCAAATCCAGTCGGCAGGCGATGTCCGCCGCCCCAAGCCAACCGGTCGCCGTGTCGATCATGCGCGCGATCAGCGACTCCAGGCTCGGCGCCTCCTCGCGGGTCAACCAGATCACATCCGACAGCCCCTGCCGCACCTGCCCGAACGCGGACGGCCAATCCATCCGCGGAATGTCTTTCCGATCCCGACGCGGCGCGGGATGCCCGGCTTCCGAGAGAAGCCCGAGATGGGTGAGATCCCCGCCGAGTTGATCGTGCAGGTCGCGGGCGATCCGTGCCCTCTCCAGGTGCAGCAGCGTCTGGTCCCGCCTCCGCCACCACCCGCGAATCGCCGCCACAGCCAGCAGGGCGAGCCCCACCCCGCCCGCCATCCCGATCGACACGACCCAGGCCCGCATCGGGCTTCGGCGAACGGGCGGTGGATTCTCGAGGGGCGCCGAGTCCCGCGGGAACTCACCCCCCCCAGCGGCCACCGCCACGTCGGGCGCCAAACCATCGCGCCGCCCCCAAACCACGGTGACCCGCCCGTGGCCCGAACTCGGACTCGCAGGATCGAAGTACGGTCCGCTCATTGCGAGATCGGCCAAACCATCCCCGTTGAAATCGGCGCCGACCACGCGCCATCCAAGCCGCTCGCCGGCCGACGCGCCTAGGATGTTCCACCTCGGCGCGACCGAGAAGTCGCGCCGCAACGTCCACACCTCCACCCGCCCTTGGGCGGCATACTCACCCGCGGCCCGAGGGGCGCCCACGGCCAATTCGATCTCACCGTCGCCGTCCATGTCCCCAATCCGTGCGAACGAAGCACCGAACCAGTCGCCGTGCGCCTTCCCGTGGATGACGGCGAGCGGGATCTGCTGCGGCCCCGCCGCCCCACCGGAAAAAACGTTGAGGCTCCCCTCCCAGTCCCGGCTGCGATCGATCTTCCTGCCTGGCCCAGGCGCGGAAACGAGGAAGTCGGCGAAGCCGTCTCCGTCCACGTCCCCGGCAGCCCCGGCCGAGGCTCCGAACCACGCGCGATCCGAAACTCCGGAAGCGGTCCAGAGCGGTTCCTCCGCCAACCCACCTTCCCCGCCAGCGAAGATCCAGCCGCGGCCTTGCTGTCCCGGGTCGGATCCGTAACCCGGCGCCCCAACAAAAACATCGTCGAACCCATCGCCATTCACATCCCCCACTCCCGCGACACCAAAGCCCAGGAGATCGCCGGCGGTCGTTCCGCGCCGAATCCAGGCCGGCTCCCGCTGAAGCCCGTCTGGACCGCCGAGATAGATCAGTGCCACTCCGGCGCTGTGCTCAGCCTCGGGCACCCCGATCACCACATCCCCGAATCGATCGCCATTGACGTCGCCCGCGGACGCCACGCACTCAGCGCGGTTGGGCGTGGCCATGCGACAGGCCAATACCCACGCCGGCTGGGGTTCCCAGCCCGTCGGTCGACTGAGGTGAAGGACCCAGCCGGACTGAAAGGGAGGGACGGCCGGCGGGCGGGCGCAAAGCACCATCAAGTCCTCGCTCCCATCTCCGTTCACGTCCCCTGCCGCGACCACCCCGGCTCCGTAAAACGCATCCCCCAGGCCTCCCGCCAGTCCGAAGTCAATGGACCACCGTTCACGCGCCGCCACCCACCGGAACCCCACGAAGCCCCCCACCCGCCGCTCGCCCACCCTCAACGCCCGCGCACCGGCAAGCAGCCATGCGCGCCCATCCTCCCCGGCGCTTGGGATCGCGGCCAGTCCGCTGCCGAACGATGCCACGCCGTTCGTCCAGTCGAGGGTCATCCCCCCAGGAGACGCGAACTGCCGAGGGCGTTCCTTCGTCGCCATCCAGGGGGTTGCGCGCCATGCGCCCGCGAGGGTCTCCACCGGCAATTCACCGGCAGAAACCGTCCGTGCTGCCCATAAAGCGCACGCGACCCACACTGTTCCCCGCCCTTGCACAAGGAGCGTGATTTCAATGCCCGAATGCCCCCGCAGCAACGCCAAACCCACCCCGTCGGGCCGCCCCCGTCCTCCCCTGCCCCTCCCGGGTTTCCGGCTCCCCGTGGCTGGGGCGTTTCTCGCTGGCCAACCACAAACGGAGCTTCTCCCGCGGGATTCTGGTCACGGGGCGGTGGCCCTGGCCTGGAGCACGGTGAACCCGGGCGGGAGCAGGGTGCTCGCCTTCCACGTGGCCTTATTGATGTCCCCACCCGCAAACGTCGCCTTGATCCAGGACGCCGCACCGTACTTCGGCCCCACCCGAAGCTGGACCACGCCCTCGATCGGGAGGTTCACGGTCTCCAACTCGATGTCCACCACCGCGTTCTCCTCGATCCTCACGTCCGGGTCGGTCCGCAGGTCGGCCCTCGGGTCGACGGGCGCCCCCTGGTCATGCACACGCGTGATGCGCACGGTCGGTGCCGTGGACGGCGCCCAGATTATCGGTTCCGGCACCGGCTGCACCGCAACGGCGTTGGGCAGGATCTTCACGCCGCTTTCGACCGACTCCACCTCCAACCGAGTGCGCCCTTCGGGTTCCGCATCGATCAGCCCGTCTCCCTTCAGGGTAGGCGCCACGATGCGAATGGCGCCCCCGCTGCCCCCACCGGCGTTTCCAAACGAGGAAATCGATCCACCCCGCGCCAGGATGGATCCATCGACCTCCACCGATTGGCCGGCTGCGATCAGAATGGCCCCTCCCCCGCCGGAGGAACCCCAACGCCCGAACCCTTGGTAGGTGAAGAACCCCCCGCTGCCTCCGATCAACGGCAGCAGTCGAGGATTCCCGTACACATTGCGGTACCCGGCGCCGTCGCCCAGGCCCCCGGGGCCAAAACCCCATCCCGATCCGCCAGGCCCATGCGCAGGCCCACGGAAACCTCCCGGCCCCGCCTCCGACGGCTCCAGACTCTCCACCGTGTCCCGGACCGTGTAACGCCCGCTGAGATCCAGGGTGGCCCCCTCGGCAATCGCGACCGTCTCCTGGACGAGCCATACCACGGGGGCCCGGCTGGGGTGGTCCTTGAAGGTGAGACGCACCCCTCCGGCGAGGCTGACCTTGCGGTACTTGAACACCACCGCCCAACGCTCGGGATCGTACACCCCCACATGGATGTTCGAATCATCCGCCGTCGAGGGCGCATCCCACCTGGCGGTCGTCGCCTTGCCCAGGTCGAAGACGGTCTCGTGCACCACGTTGGTCACTCCGTTCACGACGTTGGTCACGGTGACCTGCGAGATTGGCCCTCCTACGGTCCCGTGAATAATATCCAGGTCACCGTCCGAACCGCCCCCGGGGATGACCAGATCGTCTCCCAACGTGGCGAGGCCCGGAGCCAGGAGCACCAGGCAGGCTGTGAACGGGCGAAGAACCGCCCCCCGGATCGATTGCATGCTTGTCATTTGCGTTCGTGTTTAATTCGCCAGCGTGTTGAGAACCGAAAGCTCGCGGGAGATCGCGTCAGGACCGTCCATCGTCGCGGCGAATCGGAAAACACTCAGTTCGCGGCTGTACGCCTCTTGGATCGTCGACCGCGGGGGAGCCTGTCCCCGAAACACCGAGACCTCCCGGGACGATGAATCCCGCACCCCGACCCCGTTGAACACCGACAGCCCGCGGGACACGGCGTCGGAATGCGAGGTGTCGGTCCCGAAGTTGAACACGGCCAGTTCCCGACCGATGACGTCCTGAAGTGTGGAGCGGGGAGGCGCCCCACCGTTGTAGACCGAGGTTTCCAGGGAAATCGCTTCCAGGGACGCGGACGGCTTGCCGTAGTTGAAAACGGCCACCTCCCGGCTGACGACATCCCGGATCGAGGGCAGCCCAATCCCAAACCGGTACTCGTCCAGCCAGGTCAGCCCATCCCCGTCGGGATCGGCGGTGGCATCCGCCGGATCGAGCGGCGACAGGCCATGCTTCAATTCCCAGACGTCATCGATGCCGTCGCCGTCCGTGTCGTGGGGATCCAGAACGCTCAGTCCCTTCAACCGGAAGGCCCTGTGAGCCTCGAGCGAAGCCAGGGGCATCACCCAGTCCACGGGCTGATCCCCGAGATGCATCGCCACTGGATCGAACCCGCGGAAATCGCGCGTCCCCTCCAGGGTGAAGTACGCCCCCGGCCCCCGGGGCACCGAAACCACCACGGCGGAACCCGGCAGGTCGAGTCGGATGCTCAGCGTCGGAGACTCCACGACGACCGGCGTGACCCGAAGCACCTTCTCCACGCTCGCCGGCAGGAACTGGTCGTTACCCGGTTGTTCGAGCCGAAGGACAACCTCCCCCACCCCGGTCAGGGTCAACACCCCGCCTGAGAGCGTGCCCGGCCCCGACACCACCCGGACGCTCACGGGCAACCCGCTGCTCGATGTGGCACCCAAGTGGACCGGTGAGTCCACGGGCGTCACCTGAGCCGGGGCTGACAGCGCCAGGACTTGCTCCAACGGCTCCGTCGCCTCCACCACGACCAACCCCTGCTCGCTGGCGGCGACGTAGATGTGGTTGCCGACCACTTGGAGGTCGTCCGTCCGGCCGTCGGTCTTGATGCTGGCGACGAGCACGGGGTTTGTGGGCCGGGTGAGATCCAGAACCAGCAGGCCCTCATTGCCGTGCGCGACGTAGGCCCGCTGGCCGACGATCTGGATCGCGTAGCCCAGGTCGGGTCGGCTGTACCGCCCCACGCGCGCCGGGGCCTTCGGGTCACTGACATCCACGACCTCGATGCCCGAGCCGAGCACTCCCACGTAGGCGTACCGGCCCATCACAGCGATGGCCCGGCAACTGGGCGGGAGCGGCAGGTACCCCAGGCCCACCGGCTTCGCGCCATTCGACACGTCCACGACGTGCAGTCCCCCGTCGAAATCGGTGAGGTAGGCGTGGTCTCCCACCACCTCCACCCCAATCACCGCGGCGCCCACAGTATAACTTCCGAGCGAGGAAACCCCTGGCGGATTGCCGATGTCGAGGATCCTCAGCCCACCGTTACGGTCCGCGATGAAAGCCCGGTCGCCCACGATCTGGATGTCCCCCGCCCACCCCGGGGTGGCATAGCCGCCGCGGAGGACCGGAGCGCGCGAATCGGTGACATCCAAGACGTGCATCCCCGCACGGTAGTCCGCGAGGTAGGCGAAACCGCCCTTCACCTCCGCGTCATAGGCCCAATCGGGGCTGTCGTATCCTCCAAGACGCATCGGGTGCGAGGGGTCACTGACGTCGAGGATCTCCAGCCCGCGGGTGTAGGCCGACACGTAGGCCAATGAGTTGGAAACAAACACCCCCCGGGCATCCCCACCCCCGGGAACAGGCCACTCCCCCACGGTCGTCAGGAGCAGCCTGCCCTTGTTCCAGGTCCGAACCTCGCTCCTGCCGTCCAGCCCCCCCTCTCCAACCACCTCCGCACGAACCGTGATGGCACCCGTGTCGGTCGCGGTCACCGTCCCATCGGCAATCACCGCCGGCCCGCCCAGCACGCGGAACGCCACCGCCGACCCGTTCCCACCCGTCGCCACCAGGGGAACCGATTGCCCCACAACCAGCACTTGATCCTGAGCCGGCGAAACCCAGTCGATTGCTTCCGCCGCAGCCGCCACCGGAACCGGCCCGACGCCCAGCAACGCCAGAGAGGTTCCGCCATTCTGCAGCACCCGGACCCACTTCCACCTGGCACCCCAACGCCCGCCCACGGGGTGCAGCCTTCCCGTCAGTTGCCTGGGTCCGGAATCGCGGTGGAGGTCCATCCGGGGATCACTCTCCCCACTCGCATGGGCACGTTCACCCCGGAAACTGTCGTATTTCTGTCGTAGGCCGGCTCCGTACAAGCCCCAACCCAGGCGAACGGAAAACCCCGGGTTCCCGCACCCGCCAACGAGCCGTCACACCGGAGCCGAAGTCCTCCCGCCGCACCCCCCGATGGGAGATCGCGGGTCGAGGGGCGGGGGGCGGAGCGACGCCATGTTCAGCCGGAGGAACCGGCTTTGCGCGAGTTCGCCTTCAGCCAGGCCCCGTACCCGCCTTCGTCCAGTTCCCGGGCGGCGAGGGCCAACGTCTGAACCGTCGCGTCGACCTCGGACGCCTCGAAGCCGTAGCCGTTGAGTTCGAGGAAGACGATGGCGGTCGTGAACCCAATGCGCTTGTTGCCGTCGACGAACGGGTGGTTCCGCACCAAGGCGGAAGCGTAGGCGGCGGCGAGTTCGAAGACCTTGGGTTGGCCGTAGGCCAGGAGCTGTTGGGGTCGGGCCAACGCCGACTCCAGCAATCCAGGGTCGCGCAGTCCGCCCAGGCCCCCAAACTCCGCCAGAAGCCGCTCCTGCAGGGCGAGCACCGTCTCCCGCAACACCCACCGCGGCGCCTTCATTTCGCCAACTCACGGAGCGTGTTCCGGTATCGGCGAATGACGCCCTCCGCCACCTTCATCTGCTCGGCGAACTGTTCACGTCCGGCGGTGACGGGAGTCACACGAAGGCTGCCGTCGGGGGCATCCGTCAGGCACACCGAGTCGCCCTCCTGGACGTTCAGCTTCGCCATGGCTTCCTTGGGAAGCACCACGCCCACCGAATTGCCGACCTTCCGAAGTTTGAGTTCGAGAATCATAGCCTTTCCACCGTTGCTACGGACGTAATAACAACTGGATCTCCGAGCTGGGTCAACACCTTGTCGGGATGGCTTTGCCAAGGTTGAGGAGCGTGGCTGTTTCTCGCCACGCCATAAGGATGGGACGCCCGCGGGTCCGGGCTAAAGCGGAAGCGGACCCGGAGGCAAATTCAGGGACGCCTGGCCTCCCACGGGCAGAGCCCGGAAGAACCGCAGCCGTTGGCCGTCGACCGGCAACGTGAATTCGACGGAACCCTCCGGAGCGTCCTCTTCCCCTACGAGGGTCCAGTCGACGCCGTCCTCGGAGGCTTCCAAGGCGAAGCGACAACCTTCCCTTCCATAGACCTGAACCCGAACGGTCTGAAACTCGTCGACGACGATCGACAGGATCTCCGGGACACAAGCGGCCAGCGCTCCCTGCCCCTCCGGATCCTGCCCGTCCTGGCCGGCCAGTCCCGCCCCGGCCCCATCCCGGTAGCCGCTGTCCGGCACGCTGTGCGTGCTCGGGCGCTGTCCGGCGATATTGGCCGCCCCTTGGACCGAATAGTAGTACGTCACTCCGGGACTCGCGGCGGTGTCGGAGTGAGTGTTCCCGGAGAGCCATCCACTCACAGGCGACCGCGATCCATTCACGGTTGTCGATCGGGAAACCCGGTAATGGGTTGCGCCCGTGGTTGAGTTCCAGGAGATGTTGATTCGATCGCTCGGCAATCCGTCACTCGCCACCACCCCGCTTGGCGGAGTGATTGCTCGCCAACCGGAATCCTCGATCGAATTCGCTCCCGCCTGCGCGCCCGAATCGTCGGCTGCCGCCCTTACTGAGTAGTAGTAGACGAATCCAGGGATGCCGGTCGTGTCGTCAAAACTGGTTCCCGTGATCCAGTCCGACAATTCCGACTTCGGTCCTCCAAGGCTCGGCGCCCTGGAAAGTTGGTAGTGGGTCGCGCCGGGCACCTTGCTCCAAAGCGTCCGCACGTGACCCGTGTAGGCTCCATCGTTGGATCCCACCACCGCAGGCGCTCCGAGCGCGGAACCCACTGTGATGGAAACCGTGGAGTTGCCGCTGTCCCACTGTCCGTCGCTGGCTCGGTAACTGAATGTATCCGACCCCACGAAACCCGACTCCGGCGCATACTCGAAGGATCCATTGGCGTTGAGGCTCAGGACGCCATGAGCCGGGGGTTCCACGAGCAGGGCGCTCAAGGAATCTCCGTCGACATCCGTGTCATTGCCCAAGACTCCCGGCGCCGGAACGCTGAGCACTCCGCCGCTGGCAACGCCAAACGCATCGCTAGTCGCCGTTGGCGGACTATTCCCGCCCGATGTGGGGATCGCCCGCCAACCCGGATCCTCGACCGAATAGGGTCCGGCCCGCGTCCCCGAACCGTCGGCGGCCGCCCTCGCCGAATAGTAGTAAACCACTCCGGGAAGACCGGTGGTGTCGTCGAAACTGGTCCGCGTCATCCAACCGGACAAGACGACCTTGGGTCCGCCGGCGGTGTCCGCGCGGGCGAGTTGGTAGTGCGTCGCGCCTGCCACCTTGCTCCAAAGGGCCCTCACGTGATCGGTGTAGGCTCCGTCGTTGGCCCCGATCACCGAAGGCGCCGCCAGAGCGGGGTCCACGCCTTCCGAGACAAATGCCGCCGTGTACGTGGCGTCCGTCGCGGGCGCCGTCACGGTATGCCCTTCGGCTCCGCCGTCGGACCAGGAATCAAAGGTGTACGTCTCGCCGCCGACGGTCTGCGGTGAAACGACGCCGAGATGGCGGGTGATCCCAACGACATTCTGGACCGTAACGGGAGTCGCCATCGGCTGCCCGTCCAACGTGACCCGCAGCCCCGCCGGAACCGTCGCAAGGGTCATCCGGGACGTCCTGGGCCGGACATCCACGAAGCTGGCGTGCGTGAGTCCTCCGGAATCGGTCACCGTGAGGTGGATACGGTACCAGACGTTCGCTGAGGTCTCGCCCTCGGTCGGAATGACGAACGATCCGGATCTGACGCCATTGATCGGACCCATGAAGGGATGCGTGTGGGTATCGTGATGAAACACGACAACCCAGCTGAACGCGGACGCCGGAAGCGTCCCGTCTTCGAGATCGGTTCCGGAGCCCGAAAAGCCGATCATTTCCCCGGCCGAATAAAGGGCGGAGGCGCCGGGTAGCGTGATGCTGCCGACGGGAGCCCGATTGGACGTCACGTGGAGGATTGCCGGATTGCTCGTGACCGACCCCGACGAATTGGCCACAACGCATCGGAAGACCGAGTTGTCGTCGCCGAGGCTTGTTGTCGAGAGTGTGTACGATGGCGAGCTCGCACCCGCGATGGCTGACGTTCCGCGCCGCCATTGGTAGGTCAGGGCCGTGGATCTGGAGGCGACCACCGAGAACGTTGCGGGCTCGCCGGCCTCGACCGTTTGATCGACGGGCTGCTGAACGATCTGGGGGATCTGGTTGCCGGTGCGCCGGATGGCGTACACGAATCCGCTGCCGCCCTGGATGTTGCCGCGGCCGAGATAGTACAGGAGCCCGTCCGGTCCCA
Organism: Limisphaerales bacterium; assembly: GCA_050250555.1. Classification (GTDB taxonomy): domain Bacteria; phylum Verrucomicrobiota; class Verrucomicrobiia; order Limisphaerales; family CAIMTB01; genus CAIMTB01. The sequence continues at coordinate 42,777 of JBFWOK010000013.1, read as the reverse complement.
CCTTGAGGTCCACCGGACGGGAGATGCCGGTCGCGAACAGGCTGACTTGATTGCCAAGGGCGGGGTCGAGGACCCGGATCCAGCCGTTGACGTAGTCCGCGAAAAAATAGGTCCCCACATACGAGGCTGGGAACTGGGGTGATTGAGGCGCGTAAAATGCGCCGCCCGTGATGGAGAATCCGGCGCTCGTTCCGGAACCGTGGGGATAGGCGAAAATGGGGTCGCGACGACTTGGGCTGGCGGGATTGCACGGTCCCTCGCAAAGCGGCCATCCGTAGTTCGCGCCGGCGACGCCGTCATTGATTTCCTCCCAGGCGTTCTCGCCGACGTCGTTGATCAGGATTCGGCCGGAGACGGGATGGATCGCGAAGGTGAAGGGATTCCGCAAACCAAGGCTCCAGATGGACCGGTTCACTCCGGTCGTCGCGTTGTAGAACGGGTTGTCGGTCGGAATGGTTCCGTCCCGATTGATGCGGAGCATCTTGCCCAGAAGGTTTCCCAGGGTCTGTGAATTGGCCGTATTGGCGTTCTCACCCACGGCCACGTAGAGCTTCCCGTCCGTTCCAAAATGGATCGCGCCGCCGTTGTGGTTGGCGGCGCCGCCGAGATCGTTCAGATCCAGAAGCACGACCTCGCTGCCTGGCGTCGCCACATCACCGTTGGCGGTGAATCGGCTAACCCGATTGTGAAGGGTGGGCGAAGTGGCCGTGTAGTAGACGTAGACGTATCGGTTCGAAGCGAAATCCGGGTCGAAAGCAACTCCCAGCAATCCCCGTTCGCCCGAGTTGTTGACCGTCACCGTGAGGAACGGTTCGTTCAGCAGGACTCCGTTCTTGACGACCCGCAGCTGACCGGGCTGCTGGCAGATAAAGAGCCGGCCATCCGGAGCGAACTCCATGGAAGTCGGACTCGGGAGGCCGCTGGTCACGAGCGCGGTTTCCGCAAAACCGGCGGGAAGGACGGCGGCGTTGACCGCTGCGGCGAACGTGAGGTGGAAGGCAATCGCCGCGTGGACAAATCCGCGCAAGGCCTTCCGTGGCCGTTGTCGTTTTCGGGTCAGCCCCAAACGGTGGTCGTTCGCGGGCAGAGTGTTGGATCGCTGAAGAACGGCGTGGGATGTCGGGGCAGGCATGATACTTCTCCTTGTCAGCCGGACTCGATCGGACCGTCCTCCTTGAAGCAGCCAGACCGGCGGCGTAACGGATCCAAACAAGCGCATGGTTCCGGATCGTCAAGGTCCGGATTCGTCAGGGAATGAAGGAATCGGGCGAACGAAAACCGATGCGGACTTTTTCGGCGATAGGACGCGCCATCGAAGCGCGCCCGGGCGCGTTCGGCGGATCGTCAGCGCCTCAGTCCCCCACCCACCCGCCAGCGTCCCTCCCATTGCGTGGGGGATGCGCGCGGGCCAGAATCCTCCGATGTCCTCCGATCCTCGACTGGCTTCCGACCGATTCCCCCGCGCGACCCGTTACAACCCGGAATGGATGATCGCCAGCGCCGGCGGCGGCGCGAACGCTCTCTGGCTGACCGAATGGCTCACCCAGGTCCTGGATTTGAGACCCGGAATGCGCGTGCTCGACCTCGGATGCGGTCGCGCGATGTCCTCGGTCTTCCTCCGTCGGGAGTACGGGGTTCAGGTCTGGGCCACGGATCTTTGGATCAACGCCGGCGAGAACCTTCAGCGGATCCGCGACGCCGGCGTGGACGACGGGGTCTTCCCGTTGCACGCCGACGCCCGTTCCCTCCCGTTCGCGGCGGAGTTCTTCGACGCGATTGTCTGCATCGATTGCCTCAACTATTTCGGGACCGACGATCTCTACCTGAACTACCTCACCCAATTCGTGAAACCGGGAGGACCGATCGCGTTCGCCGGGGCCGGGTTGCTCCAGGAGATCGAAGGCGGTGTTCCCGAACACCTGCGAACCTTCTGGACCCAGGACATCTGGTCGATCCATTCGGCGGGATGGTGGCGGCGCCATTGGGAGCGGACGGGACTCGTGGAGATCATCGCGGCCGATTCGATGCCGGACGGCTGGAAGCTCTGGGTGGAATGGCAACGGACGGTCGCTCCGGACAACTCCCCGGAGATTCGGTCGGTGGAAGTCGATGCGGGACGGACCCTGGGTTACATGCGGGTCGTGGGGCGGCGGCGCGAGGGTACGAAACTCGAAGATTACTGCTGGCCCGACAACCTACGGACGCTGGTCCCGTCCCAGTACACACGAAAGCCCCTGCTGCGAACCGACCCCGCCTGATCCGATCGGGAGCGCGCTCGCGCCCGGAGGTCCCGTCGACGTTCGGGGCCAACGGCCAGGGAGAAAGAGCGAGGATTAGCCCCTTGCCCTCGCCTTCCCGGGTGCCTTTGGCTTGGCGGGTGACGAAAGCCCGGAGACCCGCGTTCCGCCCCGTGGACCGCCTGACCCGCGTCGGCGGCGCCGATTCCTACCTCCGGTTCGCTTCGTCGGTCGCGACCCTGACCGTCGAAGCCGTCGCGGAGGATTTGTTCCACATTCAGCTCCGTCGGCGCGGCGAAGTTTCATCCCTTTCCCTGCCAGCGAACGCCGTTGTTCCCCGCGTGGGAGCCCGCGTGGAGTCTCGCGGTCGGCAAGTTCGGATGATCACATCGATGGCTGAGTTCCGTTTTCAAACGGAATCGGGAGCCTGGAAGATCATCGATTCCCACGGGCTCGAAGTGTTCCATGCGCCGGCCCGCGCCACCGGATTCGCCGGTTCGGAATTCCGCCTCCGCATGGCACTTCGGGAGCGCGAATCCATTTTTGGCCTGGGAGCCGGCATCGGAGCGCTCGATCAACGGGGGTGCGTGCGTGAATTCGGGCAGGAAGTCCGTTCCGACACTGCGACGACGCCTCAGGGCGCGGATCCAGGCTCAATTCCCTCCGTGCCTTTCGCCCTTTCACTGCGTGACGGTCGGGTTGCCGGGCTATTCGTGCACACCTCTTCACGACAAGTCTGGGATCTGGGGCACTCCGACCCGGGCGCCTGGACGATCTCCGCCCTCGGGGGCGCCGTGGATCTTTACCTTTTCACAGGGCCCCGACTTGCCCCGATCCTGACGCGTTTCACGGAACGGACGGGCCGGCCTCCGCTCCCGCCCCGATGGAGCTTCGGCTACCACCAAACGTGCGGCGGGAGTCCGGGAGCGCGATCGGACGCTGAGGGGACGGCGAACGAGTTTCGCAAACGCCACCTTCCGTGTGACGGGCTGATCGTCCACCGCTCGTTCCATCCCGCGACGCATCGGGAATCCCCGGACGCCAACCCGGTATCCGTCCGCGGGATCGAGAGGCTGGAGCGGCGTGGGTTCAAGGTCATGGAGTTCGCCGGTTGGGGATATGACCCAAGCTCGGAAACCGCTTTGGCCTTGAATCACGGGAAGGCCGAACGTCCTCCGGCCAGGTCATTTCGCATCGCGCGAACCGAAAACGGGAAGACGCGACATCCGGGAGCCGTTTGGGTGGCCACATCCGGTTCGGGTTGGGACCGCCTGGGGAATCTCCTGCCGGCCGTCCTGAACCTGGGGTTGAGCGGTGTGCCGATGGCCGGATTCGGACCCGACGCCCCCCCTGGGACACTGACCGCCGAGTTGTCGGTCCGCTGGCTTCAGATGGCGGTGTTCATGCCGTTTCTGATGAATCTCACCGAGGACAGTCCACCCAGGGCACCCTGGTCCTTCGGTCCGGAGGTCGAGGCCGTGGCACGCGATCATCTCCGCCTGCGGTATCAACTCCTTCCCTTTCTCTACAACCTCGCCGAGGATTCCTCGCGGACCGGCGCGCCAATCGTCCGTCCATTGGTCTGGCACCACGCCAATGACCCCGTGGCGGCGCGCTGCTCCGATCAGTTCCTCGTGGGCGAGAGCCTGCTGGTGGCGCCTGTGCTGAGACCCGGGGTGGCGGCACGAAGCGTCTACCTGCCACGGGGCGAATGGTTCGACTTCTGGACCGGCGAACTGTTCCACGGCGGCGTCCACATCGTCCGTCAGGCACCCTTGGAACGGATTCCGGTCCTGGTGCGTTCGGGCACGATTCTGCCCATGACCCGCGCCCGTCCGTTCATCGGTCGCCGCGAACCGAAGGCCGTGATCCTCCACGTCTGGCCGCGCGATTCCGGGACTCTCGACTGGTACGACGATGACGGCCGATCCGCGGGGGAAAACACCGGGTTCTGTCAGCGCCGACGCATCGAAACCCGGATCGGACGTCGGAGCGGCCGCCTCGTGATCGGCGCGCGGGAAGGTCCGTACCCGGGCACGACCGAAACATGGCGGATCGTGCTTCGAGGCGTGTCCCGGAAGGCGTCGGTGCGCGTCCTGGGCAAGGAAACGCGATCCGACCATGTGCCAGAGATCGGAGTCCTGGCGTTCGACATGCCGGCGCTGTCCGGTCCGTGCGAGGCGTGCTGGCGATGAAGCCGGATTGACACCATGCCTCTCGCCGGGGCGAGACTCGCCCACGTCACATGGGTCTCTTTGGTTCCCGACGAAAGAAGCACGGGCTGTACTATCTCCTGCCCGGGATGACCCGCGCCAATCGCGTGAAACGGAAGCGCGTGTTCTTCTGGTCGATCGTGATCGGGCTCCTGGTTTCGGGCGCCTTCGCGGGAATCCTGTGGTACATGGCCCGCTGATCGGACAATTGGGGGCATCGACGGCATCGACGGCATCGACGGCATCGACGGCTTGAGCTTCGGGGGATCCCTGCTAGCGTCCTCGGACGTTCCGTTCCGCGATCCGAGATCCCCGGCTCGACGATGGACGGTTTTGGGAAACTCATAGGACACCACATGCCACACGAACTCGCTCCGTTACCCTATCCGAAGGAAGCCCTCGAAGCGGCGATTGATCCCACCACGATGGAGATCCATCACGGCCGACACCACAAGGCGTACGTCGACAATCTGAACAAGGCCATCGCGGGTCATGAGGCGCTCGAAAAAATGAGCCTCGAAAAACTGATCGCGGACGTGAACGCGCTTCCCGAAGCCGTTCGCGGTCCCATTCGGAACAACGGCGGCGGTCATTGGAACCACACGTTTTTCTGGGGGATCATGGCTCCGCAAGCCGGTGGGGCTCCCGCGGGCGCTCTCGGTGATGAAATCAAGGCGACGTTTGGAAGCTTCGACGAGTTCAAGGCCAAGTTCGAGGCCGCCGGTCTCGGCCGCTTCGGAAGCGGGTGGGTCTGGCTCCTGCGCAATTCCGCCGGCAAACTCGAAATCGCCAGCACGGCGAACCAGGACAATCCGCTCATGGGCAAGGCCGTCGCGGGATGCGAAGGGAAACCGCTCCTCGGCTGTGACGTGTGGGAGCACGCGTACTATCTCAAGTACCAGAACAAGCGCGCGGACTACCTGAAGACCTGGTGGAATGTCGTGAACTGGGCCGCGGTGGCCAAGAACGCTTGATCCCCACCCATTCCGATGTCGCACATCGGAATCAATTGACCCGACCAGACGGTCTTCCCACCCCGGGCGCCCCAACGAGGGCCCCGGGGTGGTTCGTCTCTCCTCACGGAGTCTCGGCTCGCAACCGGTAAAACTTCCCAGCCGAGGTCGGCGCCTCCGGGTCAGGGTCCAGCCAGGAGAGATCACCACCGGTTCCCAGGATCGAATCGGACCCCACCTCGACGAATCCCGCACCCAGGCCGGGACTCCGTTCGACCCGATAGCGGGTTCCCGCCTTGGAACGCCAGGTGAGTCGGACCTCCCCCCGCCCCGGCCCCGCGCCTATTCCCAACCGGATTCCGTCACCCGGTCGCGTCGGATCGGAGTTCTGCAACCACTCCGCGGCGTCGGTGACCCCGTCGCCGTCCCCATCGGTGCCCAACCCCGCGATCGTCGTATTCCCGAAGTAGCGCCTCTCCCAGGTGTCCGGCATTCCGTCCTGGTCGTCGTCCGCGGTGGCGGTCACCCGGATCCAATCCCGACGCGCGGCGTCCACCGTCGACTCCACGCGGATCGGAATCACGAGCTCCTGATCGAGCGAGCGTGTCAGCGTGAGAATCACCACCACGTCCACCGCTTCACCCGGTTTCAGGATCGACGTCACCCACCGCGGCGCGCCGGCCTGTTCGCTCGAATTCTCGGAAGTGATCCCCTGTCCCTGCACCCGGATCAACACGCCGGCCGGAACGTCGACGCCAATCCGGAACCGATCCGGAGTGTTCCCCTGGTTGCGCGCGCGAAGACTGAACTGGGTCACTTCCGCTCCAACGGCCGCGCTCGCGAGAACGACCGTCGCGGGCCGGGTCTCCAACGTCCCCTCGCCTTCACCACCCCAACTCCCCGCGCCCTTGACGAGGGCATCCACCCCGGCGCGAGCGAGGTCGGCAAGATACACCTGGCTCGCCGGGGTCGCCGACTCGGACAGAAGGTTCGCGGCCTTCGATTCGAACAGCAGATGCCTCGCGCCCGAAGCGAAGCGCACCGGAAAGCTGTGGTCGTCCCCGGCTGCTCCCGTCCGGGTCGAACTCACCCAATCCAGCCGTCCGAGCTCTAGATCATAAGCAAACACTTGCGATTTGGTGTGCTCCGAACCGCAGGAATCCGTCGCGGCGATTCCCAACCAACGTCCGTCCGGACTGACGACCGCGGACCGAACTTCCATGCCATCCGGTAGCGGGCCCACGACCTCCGACACGAGGCGCCGCATCCCCGTGGCGCGATCGAGAAGATAATTTTCGCGCTCGTCTCCGATCCGCCCCGGAACGATGTCGGCGGCGTACGAATAAAACGCGACCCACCGTCCGTCATCGCTGATCGAAGCCCCCCCACTCGGTCCATTCGCGGCCGCGCCATTCGTGTTGGCACTCACCAGTTCCATGGCCCCGGTCAACCGGTCCCGAAGATAGACATCCGCGAAACCGTTCCGATCGCTCGGACCCAGATTGCCCGCGAAGGAGGTGAACACGACGAAGCGCCCGTCTCCGCTGACCACTCCACCCACGCTGTCCGCGTCGCCGAATTCGCCCGACGCGGATCGACTGACGCATTCCGTGGTCCCCGTATCGGTATCCCGGAGGAACACATCCAGGGACCGGTTCCCGTCCCCGTCGACGAGGTTCGACGCGAAGCTCGTGAAGACCAGGTGGCGTCCGTTCGCGGCCAGAAAGGCGCGCTCGCTTCCACGATTCGCCTGCCGTCCGGAGCCTGAAACGCTCGCGCGAACAGTAGTCCCGGCCGCCAGGTCCTTCACAAAGATGTCCTCGACGTCGTTGGAATCCGCCGGGACCAGATTCGACGCCTTTGACTGAAAGGCGACGCGCGTTCCGTCGGCGTTCAGGGATGGGGCTCGGCTTTCGCCATCCCCCTGGACGGTCGCCGACGCGTCGCTCACGCGGCTCACCGTCCCAAGCGTGCGATCGACCAGGAAGACATCGGACTGAAGATTGATGTCACCGCGCGGATCGAGTTGATCCGATTCCGACGAGAACGCCACGCGATCGGCGGCGGCGTTCGCGCTCGCGGACTCGGCCGAGCGCTCGGCGGGAGCCCCGTTCCGCCCCCGGCTGACGAGGGTCCAACCGGGAGGCGAAAGTTCGGTGGTGCTCACCAGGTTCACCGCGTCCAGGACTCCGCCATCGCTGGCGGCCCGCGCTTCGACCCGCACCGCGAACGCCGCCTCACCCGTTGGTGCGCCGTCGCGGGTGACGACCACCCGGAGCGTGAGATTGCCGCCGGCCGGAATCTCTGGCGTCGTCCATCCGCCCTCCCCCGTCAAAGCCGTGGTCAGGTCGCGATCCTCGAGGAATCCCAAGGCCTTCGCCCGCACGCCCCATCCGCTACCGGCCCCGGAAGCCATCAGGATGAAGGAGCGGGTCGGGCCCGCGTTCGCGACCGACACGTCGTATTCCGCGGTCTGTCCCAGTTCCACCCGCTTCGAGGCCCGCTGCGATTGCAAAGGATGCAGAATCCCCAGGCCGTTGAATCCCGCCTCACCCGAAACACGCGTCCCAAGATCAGCGGTGGATTCCCCGCGATCCCGGACAAAGACATCCCCGACCGCGTTGCCATCCCCCGGAACGAGCGCCTTCGCGTTGGACACGAACGCGAGGAATCGACCGTCGCCGCTCACGGGCCCGTAGAACGACGTGTCGTCGGCCACGACGCCCGCATCGCTCACAGCGACCATCTCATGAAGATCCCGCAACCGGTCGTAGAGAAAAGTCCTGTAGAAACCCAGCTCACCCCCGGGCGCGAGTCCCGGCTCGTCGGTCGTCAGACTGACGAATCGCCCGTCCCTGCTGATCCCGAAGGCGTAGTTGTCCGCGCTCGGCAGCACTCCAGGCGCCAACCCTCCGGGTCGAACGATCCGACCGCTTTCCCGATCGATCAGAAGCAGCACCAGCCTCCCCTGCGTGGCCCCGCCCGCGAAATTGGTCGACGCCGAACTGAACGCGACCCACTTCCCATCCCCGCTCACCAGCGGATAGAGGCTATCGTCGTCCCCCGCCAGCGCGCCCACCAGCGCTTCGGTTCTTCCCACCGACCGATTCCGCACGAACACGTCCCACCGCTGGTTCGTGTCGCCAGGAACGAGGTTCGGCGCCCCGGAATGAAACGCCACGACCGCGCCATCGCCACTCATCGTGGGCGCATCGCTCCAATCCAGCGCTTCCGATCCATCCGACGCCACACTGAGACGCTCCGTGACCCGTTTGGAACGGTCGCGGATGAACACGTCACGGACCTGATTCCCGTCCCTCGCGACCAGGTCGGTGGCGTCCGAGGCGAACACCACCAGATTCCCGTCCCGACTCACCATCGGCACTTCGCTCACTCCGTTGCCCGCATTCCGCCCATCGGTCCGCAGGCTGATCATTTCGACCTGGCGGGAAGTCCGGTCCCAAAGGAAGACGTCCCGGGTCTGGTTCCCGTCCCCGGGCACCAGGTTGGCGGCCGACGAGACGAAAGCCACAAACCGCCCGTCGGCGCTCACCGACGGACTCTCGCTGTCGCCCTGACCACCCGCGCCCGACCGTGTCTGGCTCACCCGCTCCACCGCATCGGTCTCCCGATCCCTGAGAAAGACATCGAGGAAACCTTCGTCGTCGCCCGCGACCAGATTGGTGGCCGCCGACACGAACGCCACCCACCGACCGTCCTCGCTGATCGATGGCTGGAAGCTCCGCCCAGTTCCCCAGCGCCCGTTCGCGGCATGACTGACGGACATCATCCGGCCCGGCGGCCGCGGCGACGGCGCGGGCTCCACGGGGATCCGACCCGCCCGCGACTGCTCCACGGCACGCGCCAGGTTCAGGCGGCCCCCCGTGCGGGACTTCCCGGACCACGACGGCACGGGATCGGTGGTGCCGAGCAGGAACGCCCGGATCTCGGTCGGCGACGCCTTGGGACGCACCCCGAACAGGACCGCCGCGGCTCCGGCCACATGCGGCGCCGCCATCGAAGTCCCTGAAAGCACCGCGTAGCGATCTCCTCCACGGTACGTGCTGAGGATCGCGCTCCCGGGCGCCGCGAGATCGACCGTTTCGCGACCGAAGTTGCTGAACGAACTGGGGTCGTCACAGGCCGTCGATGACGCCACGGAAATGATCTCAGGAAGGTCGAAAGCCGAAGGAAACGCCGGACGGGAGTCGGTGTCCTCCCCGTCGTTCCCCGCGGAGCAGACCATGAGGATCCCCTCGGCCGCCGCGGCCGCCATGGCTTCGCGGAGGGCGAGACTCGGAAATCCTCCGCCCCAACTGCAATTGATCACGCGGAGGTTCACGCCGCGCCGCTTCAACCGCACCGCGTAGTCGAAGGCGCTCACGAACTCAGGCGTCGTCCCAGCTCCATCCACGGACAGAACGCGGACCGCCAGCAGCTGAACCCGCCATGCCACACCCGCGACCCCCACCCGGTTGTCCCCGGCCGCGCCGATCGTCCCGGCGACATGCGTCCCGTGACCCGCGTCGTCGAAGGGATTCCCATCCCCTTCGACCACATCGATTCCGTGCACGTCATCCACCCACCCGTTCGAATCGTCGTCCACCCCGTTGCCGGGGATCTCCGACGGGTTCTTCCAGAGATTCGGCGCCAGGTCGGGGTGTGAGGAATCCAACCCGGTGTCAAAAACAGCCACCACCACTCCGGCATCGCCCTGCGTCAGATCCCAAGCGGCGGGCGCGCCAATCCTTTCGAGCCCGTAAAGGCGTTTCAGTTCGGGATCGTTCGGAGTGCGATGGAGCCGGTATCGCTGGTTCGGCTCGGCCGCGAGCACTTCCGGTCGCTGGCGAAACCACTCCAGCGCCTGCTGCGTGGGAAGGTCCGGCGGAAGTTCGATCAATTGCCACCCCTTCAGGGGAAGATCTCGGACCACGCGAGCTCCCGCCGGCATTCGTCGGACACCTTGAAGTCGTGGATTCGCCCCCACCTCCGGCCCTCGGAATTTGACCAGAACCTGCCTCCCGATCGATTGCCCGAATCCTGTCAGGCAAATCGCAACCCAAACAACCACAGGCCATAACAGCCCTCCGGAGTACAAATTGGAGAAGCAGCCGCGCCGCAGCATGCGCGAGAAGCTAGTGGATTGCTCTAGGCGATGTCAGCATCCAAAGCGTCCGAGGTGCATTTCGAACGGACCGTTGACGAAGTCGTGACGAAACGAACGTGCATGCGCCAATCCCGAGCACCGGGCGAATCCCATCCAGTGGATGGTCCCGCACAGTCAGGATCGAGATCGGGGTCGGAATCGGGCACCGCCGGACGTACCCCGGGCTTGCCCCTGAGCGCCGGGTCTGGCAATACCGCGCAATCCCAGTTCAATGCGAGGTGGTTCCCAAGTCTCGCGAATCAAGGCATGCACCGTTCGACCCATCCCCCCACGTCTCCCGGCACGATCCGTCCCCCTGCTTCTGCGCCTCGGCGGAATTCCCGTTCCCCCGGATCCGCGCGAAGGCCCGGGCGAGGGCGCGGGCCAGGCCCGGCCCGAAAGCTGGCTCTGGCGGCCATGGTCCTGGCGCTGCTCCCTTCCTCGCACGCGGCTGAAGCCGACTCCGCGTCGGCCACGGTTAGCTTCCACCAGCAGATCCGCCCCATCTTCGAGGCCAACTGCCAGGGATGCCATCAACCCGCCAAGGCGAAGGGCGGGTATGTCATGACCGAATTCGCGAAACTCTTCGTGCCCGGCGAAAGTTCCAAGCAACCCGTCGTTCACGGAAAGCCGGACCTCAGTCTCCTGATCCAGCAGATCACCCCGGAAAACGGCGAAGCCGAGATGCCGAGAGGTCGGCCGCCGCTGGCGGAGACCGAGATCGCCCTGATCCGCCGTTGGATCACCGAAGGCGCCCTCGATGACACGCCGCCTTCCACGGTCCAGACGTACGACGCCGACCATCCTCCGGTCTATTCCAGGCCGCCGGTCATCAATTCCCTCGATTACTCGCCCGACGGAACCCTGCTCGCCGTCTCGGGATTTCACGAGGTGCTCCTCCACCACTCCAACGGCGACGGCATCGTCGCTCGCCTGGTCGGCCTCGCCGAACGCATCCAGTCCGTCCGGTTCTCGCCCGATGGCAAGTATCTCGCGGTCGCCGGTGGCAAGCCCTCCCGAATGGGCGAAGTCCAGGTCTGGGATGTTGCCAGCCGCGAATTGAAGGTCTCGGTCTCGATCGGCCACGACACGGTGTACGGCGCGAATTGGTCGCCCGACGGGCGCTGGGTCTCTTTCGGGTGCCCCGACAAAACCGTCCGCGCCATCGAAGCTTCCACGGGCAAACAGATCCTCCAGCAGATGGCCCACGAGGACTGGGTCCTGGACACGGTCTTCTCCACCAACGGCACCCATGTCATTTCCGTGGGCCGGGACATGACGACCAAGCTGACCGAAGTCCCCACCCAACGATTCGTCGACAACATCACGTCAATCACCCCGGGCGCGCTCCGGGGCGGCTTGCAGAGCATCGACCGGCATCCGCATCGCGACGAGGTTCTGGTCGGTGGCTCCGACGGTGTGCCGCAGATCTACCAGGTGTTCCGACAGGCCGCGCGCAAGATCGGGGACAACGCGGCGCTCCTTCGCAAATTCCCCGGACTCGACGGCCGGATCTTCGGCGTGGAGTACAGCCCGGATGGATCGATGATCGCGGCGTGCGCCTCGCTCGACGGCAAAGGCGCCGTCCACCTCTATGCCTCCCAGTTCGACCCCGTCATTCCGGACGTCCTCCTCAAGGCCTACGAAAAGACCAGCGGCCAGTACACCAAGGAGGAACGCGAGGCGATCGAACGGTTCACGACGGCCGACGTCAAACTGCTCCACAAGACCGTCTGGCCCAGCGCGCCGATCTACAGCGTCGCCTTCAGTCCGGATGGTCGTCGCCTCGCGGCCGGCACGGGTTCCGGCCTGGTATTGGGTTTCGACACCGACTCGGGCGATCTGGAACTGGTCTTTACCGTCATCCCGTCGATCGAAGGTTCCGAGGGGACCGCTCCAGCACCCGTTCCCGCGCCCTCGATCGCATCCGCCACCGCGGTCCCGCCACCTCCCGGCATCGCGTCGGCTCCCACCACTTCGATGATGCCCTCCGCGCCCGCGGGAACGCCGCTGATCGAGCCCGCCGTCCTGCGCGCCACCGAACTCCGCGTTGAGCCCGCCACCCTGCGCTCGGCGAACCGGAACGAACAGGTTCAGATCCTGGTCCATGCCCTGACTCCCGAAGGCGACCTCGTCGACGTCACGCGGCAGGCAACCTACACGCTTCCGCCGGAACTGGGCGCCGTGTCCGCCCGCGGCCGGTTCATTCCCAACCAACCCGGTCGCGGCACGCTCCGCGTCACGGCGGCGGGAGTTTCCACCGAGGTGCCCGTCGACCTGACCTCGTTCCTGCCGCTGTATCGCTCGGACTTCGTCACGGACGTGAATCCCGTGCTCTCCCAACTCGGCTGCAACGCGGGCACCTGCCACGGCGCCCGCGAAGGCAAAATGGGCTTCAAACTCTCCCTGCGCGGCTACGACCCCCTCTTCGACGTGCGCGCCCTGACCGACGACCTGGCCGCCCGGCGCATCAACCTCGCCGCCCCCGACGAAAGCCTGATGCTCCTCAAATCCACCGGCGTCGTCCCCCACGAGGGCGGGCAACGGACGACACCCGACACCCACCTTTACGCAATCCTCCGCCAATGGATCGCCGACGGCGCCCAGCTCAATCCGAAGAGCCCCCGCGTCACGGGCATCCAGATCTCGCCGTCCAATCCGACCGTCCAGGCGATCGGCGCCCGCCAGCAGGTCCGCGTGGTGGCAACCTTTTCGGACGGTGCCACCCGGGATGTCACGGGGTACGCCTTCATCGAGACGGGCAACGGCGACGTCGCCAGCGTTGGACCCGGCGGGCTGGTCCAGGCGCTCCGCCGCGGTGAGGCGCCGATCCTCGCCCGCTACGAGGGCAGCTATGCGGCCACCACTCTCACGGTCATGGGGGACCGCGCCGGCTTCGTCTGGACCGATCCGCCGGTCCACAACCGCATCGACGAACTGGTCGCCATCAAATGGAAGCGGATGAAGATCCTTCCGAGCGACCTGTGCACGGACGCCGAGTTCATCCGTCGGGTCTCCCTCGATCTCACCGGACTTCCTCCGTCCGCCGCCGAGGTCCGTGAATTCCTTTCCAACCCCCGGGATCCGAGGAGCAAGCGAGACGCCCTCGTGGAACGTCTGCTCAACAGCCAGGCCTTCCTCGATCATTGGGCCAACAAATGGGCCGACCTGCTCCAGGTGAACCGGAAGTTCCTCGGCGAGGAAGGCGCCCGCCTTTTCAACGACTGGATTCGCAAGGAACTCGCGTCCAACACGCCGTACGACGAATTCGTCCGGAAGCTGATCACCGCTTCGGGTTCCAACAAGGACAACCCCGCCGCGGCCTACTGGAAGATCCTCCGGACGCCCGCCGAGACGATGGAGAACACCACCCACCTGTTCCTGGCGACGCGCTTCAATTGCAACAAGTGCCACGACCATCCGTTCGAACGTTGGACCCAGGACCAGTACTACCAGCTCGCCCAGTACTTCGCCCAGGTCGACTTCAAGAAGGACGAGGCCAGTGGCGATCGCTCGATCGGCGGCACCGCCGTCGAAGGCGCCAAACCCCTGTTCGAGATCGTCACCGACTCCGACAAAGGCGACGTTCCGCACGATCGGACCGGCAAGGTCGTCCCCGCATCATTCCCGTACCAAGCGACGGTCGCAGCCTCTCCGGCCACCCGACGCGAGGCGCTTGCCGAATGGATGACCGCCCCCGACAACGCCTACTTCGCCCTCTCCTACGTCAACCGCCTCTGGGGATACCTCCTCGGCGTCGGCCTCATCGAGCCCCTCGACGACATCCGCGCCGGCAATCCTCCGTCGAACCCACCCCTGCTCGAACACCTCACCCGCGAGTTCGTGGAAAGCGGCTTCAACTTCCGCCATATCCTGCGGCAAATCTGCCAGTCGCGGACCTACCAACTCTCCCTCGTCACCCACCGATGGAACGAGGACGATCGCGTCAATTTCTCGCACGCGCTCCCCCGCCGTCTTCCCGCCGAGGTGCTCCTCGACGCCGTCTACCATGTCACCGGTTCCACTCCCAATTTCCCCGGAGCCCAGGGCGTCCGCGCCGCGCAACTCCTCGACAGCGCCGTTGATGTCCCCGGCGGGTTCCTCGCCAACCTCGGCCGCCCCGCCCGCGAGAGTTCCTGCGAGTGCGAACGTTCCAACGACATGAAACTGAGTTCCGTCATGTCCCTTCTCAGCGGCCCCGCCGTCTCCGAAGCCGTCGGCGACCCCTCCAACGCCCTCTCCCGCCTCGTCGAAACCGAATCCGATGACCGCAAGCTCGCCGACGAACTGTTCCTCAGGATCCTCGGACGCCCCGCCCGCGAATCCGAACGCGCCCTCGTCGCAACAACCACCGAAACCCTCGAAAAGGAACACCAACGCCTCACCTCGAACCTCGCCGAGGCCGAGGCCGCCTGGGCGCTTCGCAAACCCGCCCTCGAAGCCGCCCGGGCCCAGTCCGTCGCCCTCGCCGAGAATGCGCTCGCCGGCTACCTCGCCTCCCGCGCCGCCAGCGTCGCCGCGGCCCACCGCGAACGGCAGGAACGCATCGCCGTCGCCGAAGCCGTTGTCCAGGACCTCGAACCCGCTCTGGCGTCGCGCGTGCGGACCTGGGAATCGACCCTGAACTCCAACCACCTCGCCACCGCCTGGATGCCCCTCGATCCCCAATCCGTCCAGGGCGCCGGCTCCGCCCAACTCCGCAAACTCCCCGACGGTTCCATCCGCTCCACCGCGAGCGTCGGCGAACTCCCCACCTACACCGTCACCGCCAAAACCCAGGTCCCCGGCATCACCGGGGTCAAACTCGAAGTCCTCCCGGATCCGGAACTCCCCAACTACGGACCCGGCCACAAGAACGGAGACTTCTATCTCGCGGAGTTCGTCGTCGATGCCGCTCCCGCGACCAACGCGAACAGTTTCGCCCGCCAGAACATCACCGCCGGCGCCGCGGATTTCATCGCCGACGGCCTCCAGATCGAGCAGACGTTCAACAACGTCACCGAACAGGGACGCCGCGAGGGTTGGAGCATCGGACCCCGGACCGGGAGTCCCCACTGGGCGGCCTTCGCGTTCGAAAAGCCCGTCGGCGACACCAACGGCACGGTTCTGCGTTTCTCCCTTCAACACCGGTACGAGGCGCCCCATGAAGTCGGCCGGTTCCGCCTTTGGATCACCACCAGTCCCACACCGACCGAAGAGGGTCTTCCCGCGGGCTACGCGGATCTGCTCAAGGTCGGCGCGGCGCGCCGAAGCGCCGCCGATCAGGACAAGCTGGCGGCCCACGTTCGTTCACGGGATCCCGAATTCCTCAAGGCGGACTTCGACCTGATTGGCGCGCGAGCACCGATCCCGGCGGACCGCAAGCTGGCGGAACTCGAACAGGATCTTGCCCGGGCCTCTCGCCCGATCGCCACCGATCCCGCTCTGATCCAATTGCGGCGGGACGCCGACCTCAGCGCCCGGCAGCTCGCGAACAAACGCCTGACGGCCGCCCAGGATCTCACCTGGGCGTTGATCAACACCCCCGCGTTTCTTTTCAACCGATAACCCCCACCCCCAACAAAACCCCACGCCATGATTCGACTTCCCGGCGGCACGTGCAGCGACCTCTGCGACGCCCACCTCAAAATGACTCGGCGCGATCTGCTGCGCCTGGGTGGTTCGTCCATCCTGGGGCTCTCCCTCGGGCAGATGCTCAACCTCAATTCCCGCGCGTCCGAAGCCCTCGGACGCGGCGGTCCGGGGTGGGGACGGGCCAAGTCCGTGATCCTCTGCTACCTCCAGGGTGGTCCCAGCCACCTCGACCTGTGGGACCCCAAGGAGAACGTCCCCGACAAGATCAAGAGCCCGTTCTCCTCCATTCCCACGAAAATCCCCGGCGTTCATTTCACCGAGCTCCTTCCCCAGCTCGCCCGGGTGAATGACAAGTTCACCATGATCCGGTCGATGAGCTACACGCCCAACGGCCTTTTCAACCACACCGCCGCCATCTACCAGATCATGACCGGCTACACCACGGACAAGGTGTCGCCCTCCGGCCAGCTCGAACCCCCAAGCCCGAAGGATTTCCCCAATTTCGGCTCCAACATCATCCGCCTGAAACCCGTCACCGAGCCCATGCTCCCGCTCGTGATGCTTCCCCGCCCGCTCCAGGAGTCGAACGTCGTCGGCAAAGGCGGCACCGCGGGCTTCCTCGGAAAAGCCTACGACCCCTACTACCTCTATCCGGAAGGCGATGACATGGACCTCGCCAAGATGGACCGCATCCGGACGGACGACCTCAAACTCCCCCAGGAGGTCTTCGCCATGCGCCTCGAACGACGCGCCCAGCTCCGGGACCTGCTGAACCAGGCGATGCCCGACATCGACAAGGCGGTCGAAAGCTACAACCTCGACGAATACTACCAGCGCGCCCTCAGCCTCGTCGTGTCCGGCAAGGCGCGAACCGCCTTCGACCTCGCCCAGGAACCCGATTCGATCCGGGACCGCTACGGACGAAATACCTTCGGCCAGAGCTGTCTCCTCGCCCGGCGGCTCGTCGAAGCCGGCACCCGCGTCGTCGAAGTCGTCTGGCCGAAGATCGCCAACTCCGACAACCACTCCTGGGACGTCCACGTCGGGCTCTACGCCCGAATGAAGAATCAATCGGCTCCCATGCTCGACCAGGGGCTCTCCGCCCTCTTCGAGGACCTCGATCAACGAGGAATCCTGGATGAAACGCTCGTCGTCGCGATCGGCGAATTCGGGCGCAGCCCCGAAAAGGGCGTCAGCACTTCGGGCAACAGCAACAGCCCCGACGGCCGCGATCACTGGCCGTATTGCTACACATCCGTGATCGGCGGCGCCGGCATCCGCCGCGGCTATGTCCACGGCAACTCGGACAAGACAGGCTCCAGTCCCCTGGAGGAACCGGTCCATCCCATGGAACTCCTGGCGACGATCTACCACGCGTTCGGCATCGACCCGGGGACCATCGTCTACAACCACCTCAATCAACCCCGGGAACTCGTGAAGGCCCAGGCGGTGACCAAACTCTTCGCCTAAGCGGGAATGCGCCTCCTCCTCCACCTCGTCGTCGCACTTGTCGCAGGCACCGGTGCTTTCCGTGCCAGTGGCGCCGACACCAACACCGCCTCCGACGCCGGCCGACCCCTCAACGTCGTCCTGATCGTCGTCGACGATCTGGGCGCCCAAGACCTCGGCGTCACCGGCTCCCGGTTCCACGAGACCCCGAACATCGACCGCCTCGCGGCCGAAGGCATGCGGTTCACCCAGGCTTATTCCGCCTGCACCGTCTGCTCACCCAGCCGCGCCGCCATCCTCACCGGAATGCACCCGGCCCGGCTCAAAGTCACCGACTGGATCAAGGGCCACGATTACCCCAAGGCCAAGCTGCGCCCACCCGCCTGGACCCAGCAGTTGCCAAAGGAACAGATCACCCTCGCCGAACGACTCGGCCCCGGCACCGACGTGCCAGCCCAGTTGCGCGACACGCTGCACCTCGGCAAATGGCACCTCGGCTCCGCCGGCTTCGAACCCGAGCGGCAGGGATTCCAGGAAAACCTCGGAGGCGACCACCGGGGACAACCCCCGAGCTACTTCTCTCCGTACCGACTCGCCCGCCTCACGGACGGACCCATCGGCGAGTACCTCACGGACCGCGAGGGCCTGGAAGCCGCCGAATTCATCACGAAACATCGGGACGTCCCTTTCTTCCTCAACTACTGGCCGTACTCGGTGCATACCCCGCTCCAGGGGAAACCGAACCTCATCGAGAAGTACCGCGCCAAGGCGGCGACCGTCGGCGGCGGCCAGACCAACGCCACCTACGCCGCCATGATCGAGAGCCTCGACGATGCGGTCGGCCGAATCCTCGAGGCGATCATGCAAAGCGGCATCGCCGACCGAACGCTGATCGTGTTCTCCTCCGACAACGGCGGCCTCGTCCTCGGAAAAAACCCGCCCACCAGCAACGCCCCGCTCCGTTCGGGAAAGGGATCCCCGTACGAGGGCGGACACCGGGTACCGCTCATCGTCAAATGGCCCGGCGTCACCGTTCCTGGAAGCGTCAGCGCCGAGCCGGTCATGGGCATCGACCTCCACCCGACGATCCTCGATGCCGTCGGGTTTCCCTCCGATTACATCGCCAAATGCCGCTTCGACGGCGTCAGTCTCGCCCCCCTTCTCAGGAACCCCGCCGCGTCCCTGGGCCGCGAAGCCATCCACTGGCACTACCCCCATTACCACCCCGGCGGGGCCACCCCCTACGCCGCCATCCGCGCCGGCGATTGGAAGCTCATCCAGTACTACGAGGACGGCCGCCAGGAACTCTTCAATCTCGCGAACGACCCCGGCGAAACCACCAACCTCGCCGACGCCCAGCCGGATCGCGTCATCCAACTCTGCCGATCCCTCACGAATTGGCAGAATGCCAGGGGCGCTCAATGGCCGATGTCGAACCCCGACTGGGAACCCAAGCCCCTCACGGTTTCCACCGAGGGACCGATCCTGCTCCACTCCCGCGACGCGTTCGTTCACGGGACCCTGCTTCGGTACGAACCCCAACCCTTCAAAAACACCCTGGGCTGGTGGGCCCGCCCCGAGGACTCCGCGGAATGGATCTTCGACCTGCCAAAACCCGGTCGGTATTCGATGGAGATTCTCCAGGGCTGCGGCAAGGGCAGCGGCGGCAGCGAAGTCCACTTCACCGTCGCCGGCCAGACCCTCGTCACCACGGTCCTCGACACGGGCCACTTTCAGAATTTCACGAACCGCACCCTCGGCGAAATCAACCTTCCCTCCGGACGCCATTCGCTGAAGGTCCAGCCCGTCACGAAGCCCGGCGGCGCGGTGATGGATCTCCGGCAAATCGTCCTGCATCCGGTCCGCAAACCCTGAGCGGTACCGCCCCCCGCGCCGTGAATCACCTGCATCTCACCACCGATCGGAACGCGAACGCCGGCGCGGGCGCGGGCTCCCCTTCGAACCCTCTCTTCATCGGGAGCGCGGAGGAGTTCGACGCCGTCCTGCGAAGCCACCGCAAGGACACCGTCTTTCACCTCCATCCGGGAACGTTCGAGACCCGAGGAGCCTGGGCGTTCGCCGAACACGACTTCTGTTCCCTGGGCGACGGCTGCGGAATTGTCGGAGTCGGCGGATCCTCGAAAACCACGCTCCGCCTCGCCCACGCCTGCGAATGCCGGGTCGCCACCCACCGGGGCCTGGTGCCCGCCCAGAAATTCGAGATGCTCATCGCCGGGAGCCGGTCGGCTCGCGCGGAAGGGATCCGAATTGAAGGCCTCACCCTCGACGCCCGCGGCGGCGAACACGACGGCGGAGCCGCGCTTCCCACGGTCGCCCTCCACGTGTTTGCCAGCCGGTCCACATTGCGCGATCTGCGGGTCATTGGCGTCGACGGAAAATGGGAGGGCGCCAACGAAGGCTTCGGAATCCTCGTCAACAACTGCGGCGATCCCGCAGTCCGCCCCGGCGGTCATCGCATTGAATCCTGCCGGGTCGAATGCCATTCGGGCGCGTACGTCACCGGCCTCTATTGCGGGGTCACCCGACCCGAGCCGAACTCCGACGTCGAGCGGTCCTCCGTCCACGACTGCCACGTCGTCGCCCCGTGGGCGCGCCAGGGAAAACACGCGCACGCCGCCTTCGCCGCCAACACATCGACGACCTTCACCGACTGCACGGGCGAGGGCTTCGACCGGTTTTTCTTTTGCGACACCGGGAGCATCGACGACATCGCCCTGAAGGATTGCCGCGGGTTCTTCGGGTATTGCGCCATCGACTTGCCCGGACCGGTGGGGCCCGGAAATCCGATCCTTCACCGAAAGAATTTCCAGGTTCGGGACTGTTCGTTCACCGCGATTCATCCGCGCGCCGATCACGTGGTCCTGCTCAACGCGCAGGACGGTTCGGAAGGCAGCAAGACGTTCCCGGTCCACAACATCTCGATCCAGGGTTGCTCGGTGACCTCCAACAATCCGGGGGTCGCGTTTTACGCGGTGAGCGTGAAAGCGGCCAAGACGTCGGGAGTGCGCGTCACAGGATGCACGCTGCCGGCGAACCGAAAGCTGGGGGTATGGCCGCCGACGCCGGCGAGTTCGGTCGCGGTGGTGTGAACGGATCGATGGAGGCGGGTCCTTCGATTCTCGCGTCCTTCGATCGATTGATCGATCGATCAGGCGGGCGGGCGATCGATCACCCGGCTTGGAATGCTCGCAAGCCGTTCCACAACCGGGTCATGCAGAAAACTCGGCATTGACTGTTCCCGTCCATTTGGTACTTCAAGTGCGCCTTTGGAGGCGCGGGTGTGGTTCAATGGTAGAACGCGGGCTTCCCAAGCCTGAGACGAGGGTTCGATTCCCCCCACCCGCTCCAACTTCCTGATTCTCAGCTAGTTAAACTCCGGCAAGAGACGGAAAAATCCCCGCTTCAGACCGAAAGTCAGACCGAGCGCCTGCCCGGTTTCCCTGGGAAATTGAAGGGTTTCGGCGCTCGACCACCGCCTAGGCGTCAGACCCGCAGGCAGAGGTGACAAGTCGCAGCGCCCTTTGCGATCATTCAACCCGCATTCCACCCTTCATGTTCGCTGATCCAAAGAGAATCACCCCCATCTTGGCGTTCTTTATCGTCCTTGCAGCGGGCGCTGGAGAGCCCTTGGAGATAACCGTCCTTCGTGAGGGAGACGGCGGAATCTCGGTTCGATGGACCGCTGAGCCGGGAAAACTGTACCAAGTCCACACCGCCGAGGCGGCTAACGGCCCTTGGGCCGTGCTGTTGTCTTCCAGAATTGTCGAGGGCTCAGCATTTTTCCAAGTCGTCGAGTATCCCAAAGATGGCGCCGAACCGGCGCCCCATCGGTACGTTTGGATCCCGCCCGGAACTTTCATGATGGGAAGTCCAGAGGGCGACGATGGGTACCACCCAAACGAGGGTCCCCAGACGGAAGTGAGAATCAGCCGAGGCTTCTGGCTCAGTAAGTATGAGACCACGCAGGCAGAGTGGCGGGACCTTATGGGAAGCACGCCATCGTTCTTCAAGGGCGACTTAGACCGCCCTGTCGAACGCGTTAGTTGGGCTGATGCAGTCCACTATTGCGCCAAACTTACAGAACGAGAACGGCTGGCCGGAACATTGCCCTCCGGCTTCGAGTATCGCCTCCCAACAGAAGCACAATGGGAATACGCCTGCCGAGCGGGGTCCACCAATGCGTTCGCTTTCGGCAACGTTCTTTCCGATGGGCAGGCTAATTTCGCGTCGACCGCCCGTAGCGAGACAACATGGGTTGGTCTCTATCGTCCAAACTTTCGGGCACCAGAGCCGCCATTCCCGGCGCGTGGAGACTCATGGGGAAGTCACTCGCGCCGGGGTCGTCGAAGTTGCTTATTCCCTCGTTCCCGCGCTGGCGACCCGGTTTTGTTCGTTTAAAGTGATGAGGTATAACGCGTTAGAGGGTTGAAAAAATTTGGCCTGTGGCCCTATCCCCCTCCCTCTCAGACCCTTCCGTCGCCCATCGCTTCTTCCATCCCGTCCGCGATCTCTCCCCTTCTCTCTTCACTCCCGCCTTCGGGCTTCCCTTCACTCTCGGGTCCCCGATCGGTTCGCCTCCTTTCAGGATCTCGCCGACTTCGACCTCTTTGCCGGGGACGGCCACTGGCATGGAGCCGCCGTCCACGATCCCACTCACGAGGGCACCAAGTATGCCACCGCCCACTTCTTTGGCATCGATCTGCGCCGCGGCGGCGTTTTCCACCTCACCACCGCCGATTTCGCTAAGCGCCGTAAGGAACACGACATGCGTGCCCTCAAACGCCTGGAACTCGGCCATTTCCGCCAAGGGGCTCCGGTCGACCGCAAAGTCCTCTGGGTATGGGACAAAGCCGGTATCGACTTCGCCCAGTGGTACCGGTGGAAACACTCCGCGGGGATCTACTTCGTCAGTCGCGCCAAGGAGAACATGAATCGCGACGTGATGGGCATCAACAACTGGAACCGCAACGATGCCATCAACCGCCATGTCGTCGACGACGTCCTGGTCGGCACCTCCCAGGGAGTCCTGGTGCGGTGGATCCGCTACCGCGATCCGGTCGACGGCGAGCTCATCGAGTTGATCACTTCCGAAATGAACCGGTCGCCCGGGCTGATCGTTCACCTCTACCGTGTGCGCTGGGACATCGAGAAGGTGTTCGACGAGTTCAAAAGCAAGTTCCTCGAAAAGAAGTCGTGGGGCAGTTCCAGCGTGGCCAAGGCCGTCCACGGACAACTGCTTTGTCTGGCGCACACGTTGCTGAGCCTCTTTCAGAAGATCGTTGTGGAACCCGATGGGATCACCAAGGTGGCGGAAGATGCCCGGCGGCGGAAGCGGATGGATGCCACCGAAGCCCAACTTCAGAAGGCGGGGGCGGCATTTCCAGAAGCCCTCCGGACGTTCTCACGTTGCACCCAGCACAGCCTGAAGTTCATCCGTTGGTTGCGGCTCCAGCCTCGTATCGCTGACTTCCTGGGAGGTCGCCCAGACCGACCTCCGCACCCTCTACGCCTCACTTTGATCGCGAATCTTGGACACCCATCGGTGTTCCTGGGTTCATGCGATGCGCGAGGAGATCGGTGAACTGCTGGAACCGATGGTCGCGGTGGCCGATAGGATCGAGAGTCACCTGAAGGGGATTCTGGCGCACTGGAAGCAGGGTCTGACCACGGCCTTCACGGAAGGCCTCAACAGCGCTCTTCTCCGCTGTAGAGCGCAAGGCAAGCGGGTATCAATCAGTCGAGCACATGATCACGATGCGCTATTTCGTCGCCGGAAAACTCCGCCTTCCGTGTCACTGATCCATTGAAATCGTCGAGGAACCCAATCAGGGACTTGCACCGTTGTGCAGGAGAAGTGCAGGAAGACCTCCCGATTCGCAAACTCTTTTCCTGAGTCGTGGTTTCTTCAGTTCTTGGTGGGCTGGGGGGTCGAGGATTTGTCCTATTCGGGCAAGAATCTCGCTTCTATCTTGATGGGCACTCGTCATGGCGTGCGGCGAAAGCGCCGGTCGCATGAGTGGGAAACAATCGAGCGAGTTGAAGTTCGAGTTCATGAATGACAAACCCAGCCGGGATGTGGCTGTCTTTACCGCAGCTCTGCCATTAAAGGCAGAGGAGCGCGCTGCGTTTCTGGCACACGCATGCGGCGACGACCATGCGCTGCGAGCACGCGTCGAGGCGTTGCTGCGCGCAGATTCGGAGGCGGGCAATTTCATGGAACGGCCGCCGGTGGACGCTGGAGCAAGAAGCCTCCACCCCATTGGCGAGAAGCCGGGGGATCGCATCGGTCGCTACAGGCTGTTGCAGCAAATCGGCGAAGGTGGTGCCGGGGTGGTGTTCATGGCGGAACAGGAGGAGCCGGTGCGCCGTCGGGTGGCGTTGAAGATCATCAAGCCGGGCATGGACACGAAGAGCGTCATCGCCCGTTTCGAGGCGGAGCGCCAGGCGCTGGCGCTCATGGATCATCCGAACATTGCCAAGGTGTTGGATGCGGGAGCGACGGAATCCGGCCGTCCGTTCTTTGTCATGGAACTCATCCGCGGCGTCAGGATCACGGAGTACTGCGATCAGAATTCGCTGACGACGGAGGAGCGGCTGTGGCTCTTCGTGCAAGTGTGTCAGGCCGTGCAGCACGCACACCAGAAGGGCATCATTCACCGCGACCTCAAGCCTTCCAACATCCTGGTGACGGGGACGGTGGAGGGCGAGCCGTTGCCGGTGGTGATTGATTTCGGCATCGCCAAGGCGACGACGAACCAGCGTTTGACGGACAAGACGCTGTTCACCGCGTTCGAGATGCTCATCGGGACGCCGGCCTATATGAGCCCGGAGCAGGCTGCCCTTTCCAGCGCGGACGTGGACACGCGTACGGATATCTACAGTCTCGGCGTGTTGCTCTACGAACTGGTGACCGGTTCGACGCCCTTCGATGGCGGGGCTTTGTTGAAGGCCGGTCTCGATGAAATCCGCCGCGTGATTCGCGAAGTCGAGCCAGCCAGGCCTTCCACGCGCCTGAGCACGCTCGTGGCGGCAGATCTGACGACTGTGGCGCGGCATCGCCGGTCTGAGCCGCCGCATCTCATCCGCTCCGTGCACGGCGACCTGGACTGGATCGTAATGAAGTCGCTCGATAAGGATCGCACGCGCCGTTACGAAACGGCCAACGGCCTGGCGCTGGATGTGAAGCGGTTCCTGGCCAACGAGACCGTTTCGGCGCGTCCGTGCAGCAAGCTCTACAAGTTCAGAAAGGCGGTGCAGCGGAACAAATTGCTCTCCGTTGGCGTCGGAATTATTGCCGCGCTGATCGTGGTGAGTCTGGCCGTGGTGACGGCTTCACTTGGCAACGAACGGCGGGCGCGGCTGAAGGCACAGACGGAGGAGTCGCGGAGCCGGCAAGTCACCCAATTCCTCAAAAACATGCTGGAAGGTGTCGGGCCATCCGTGGCTCGTGGGCGCAACACGGAGATGCTGCGGGAGATTCTGGACAAGACTGCGCAACAAATTGGCGCGGAGATTCGTGAACAGCCGGCGGTGGAAGCAGAACTGCGCGGACTGATCGGGCAGCTCTACGTGGAGATTGGAAACTACGAAGGCGCGGAAACGATGGCCCAAGCCGCGTTGGCACTCCACCGAAAGCTGTCGGGGCCGGAAAGCGCGGAAGCAGCCTCGGCGCTGAACGATCTGGGCATGGCGCTTTGGAAACAGCGCAAGCTGGCTGAGGCCGAAGCCGCGTACCAGGAGGGTCTCGCAATCCGGCAACGACTTTTCGGAAACGAACACGCGGATGTGGCCGCGACCCTCAACAACCTGGGCGCGGTGTATCGGCGCCAGAAGAAACTCGCCGAGTCCGAGGCGCTGACGCGCGAGAGCCTGGAAATCAGGCGAAGGCTCTTCGGAAGCGAGCATCTCGATGTGGCTGATTCGCTGAGGAACCTCTGCATCATTCTTGGTGATCGCGGCCAGCGCACAGCAGCCGAGGAGGCCGCCCGGGAAATGCTGGCGATGCGCCGCCGGTTGCTCGGCAACGATCATCCGTTGGTGGCGGCAGCGCTGGCCGATCTGGCGTGGGTGCTTGGGGAGAAATCAACCGAAGGTGAAGCGCTGGAGACGGAGGCGTTTGGCATCCAGCGAAAAGTGTTGGGTGACGACCATCCCGACGTGGCCAAATCCATTTACTTGCTGGGCGAGCGCATGCGGCGCAACGGCAACATCCCTGAATCGCATGCGGTTTTGAGCGCCGCCCTTTCCATCCAACGCAAGTTGCTGGGCGACGATCATCCTGATGTCCTGGCCACTTTGATCGGTCTTGGTTCCGCGCTGGAAAGGGAGGGCAACTGGGCGGAAGTGGAAACAGTGCGCCGACAGATACTCGAACTGAGGCGCAAGCAATCCGGCAACGAAGCATCTCAGACCGTTTCGGAAGTGGAAGGACTCGTCCGCGCGCTCCGGGAACAAAAGAAACTCGACGAGGCGGAACAGGTGCTCGGGGAAGCGCTCACTCCTGAGTTTTCGAGCAAGCCCGCGAGCGTCAAGCTGCTGTTTCAACGGGCCGATCTCATGGGCCGTCAGGGTCGGTGGGAAGACGCCGCAGCCGATGCAGTCCGTTGCATCGGGCATCAACCCGCCGAGCACTATCATTACCACATGCTCGCGCCGCTGCTGGTCGTGACCGGCAATCGCCCGGCGTATGAACAATTGTGCAGGAGGATTCTCGCCACATTCACGAACACGCCAAATCCTTACTGGGCTCAAAGGGCAGCCATCGACTGCTTGCTTGTCCCAAACCCGGAGGTCGATCTGCAATTGTTGGACAAGCTGGCCGACATCGCCGTAAGCCGGGGAAGCGGAGAAACATCCGCCTTGCCCCATTTCCAGGCGTGCAAGGCGATGTCGAGTTATCGACTGGCGCGCTACACGGACGCCCTCTCCTGGGCCGAAAAGGCGCTGGATAGCACGGCCACCCATGCCAGCGCGCAAGCGTGCGCCGTCCTGTCGATGGTGAATTGGCAACTCGGCCGCCCGGCGGACGCGCGCGCCATGCTGGCCAAAGGTGAGGCCTTGGCGCCGAACATTACTCCCGAGCGCGGCATTGAAAAGGTCGGCGGTTCCTGGGTGGCCTGGCTTATTGCGCGCATCGCGCTGGACGAGGCCGCGGCGCTCACCCAGTCCCAACCGTCGAAAAAAAGTGTGAGCAAACCGTAACGCAAATGTCATTGCCACTCGTAGCTCCAGTGCGATCCTCGTATGCGAATATGAGCGACGCCACGGTATTGCTCGCCGCTGTGGAACAAGGCGACTCGAAGGCCGCCGATCAATTGCTCGACCTCGTGTACGAAGAATTGCGGCGTCTGGCGGCTTACAAAATGGCCCAGGAAGCCCCGGGTCAAACGCTCCAACCCACCGCGCTCGTCCACGAAGCCTGGTTGAAGCTGATCGGCGCAGGAGAGCGAAAGTTTGAAAATCGCGCGCACTTCTTTGCCGTGGCGGCTGAAGCCATGCGCCGGATTCTCATCGACCGCGCGCGGCGGCGGCAAACTCAGCGCCACGGCGGTCAGTACGAGCGTGTCGAACTGCAGGAAGCAGGAATGGCCGCTCCAGTCGACGACGATCAACTGCTCGCGGTGGACGAAGCGCTCGAGAAACTTTCGCGGGAGCATCCTGTCCAGGCACAAGTCGTGAAGCTCCGGTATTTCGGTGGCATGACCAACGAAGAAGTTGCCGAAGCGCTCAACCTCTCCGTTTCCACGGTGAAGAACTATTGGACCTTCGCCCGCGCCTGGTTGTTTGACGCCATTCGCAACCAATGATGCGAGGACAACTGCCCGACTGAAGTGGGCCCCAATCGTTGTGTTGCTGATCTCCCACGCCAGCACGTAGCGGCTCCACCAGTCCATCACCGCCACCAGGTACATGAAACCCTGCTGCGGCGGAATGTACGTGATGTCGCTGCACCAGACCTGGTTTGGACCGTTGATCTCCAAGCCCTTGAGCAGGTAAGGGTAGATCCGATGCCCCACCCCAGTAGACTCGTGTGACCCCGCGGATGGATGGCTTCGATCCCCATCGTCTGCAGCAGTCTGACCACCCGCTTCTGGTTCACCACCGTGCCCTCCGCCTCCAGCAGAGCCGCCAAGCGACGACTTCCGAAGGTCGGGTGTGCCAGGTGGAGTCCGTCCAGGCTGCGCATCAGCGCGAGGTTCTCGGCCGTCTCCGGCCGCCCCTCGTAGTAGAGCGTGCTGCGCGCGAATCCGAGCAATTCGCATTGGACCCGGATCCTCAACTCCTCCGTCGCGTCGACCAACTCGCGCAGCTCGCTCACAGGCCCAACTGCTTGGACACTTTTTTAGGTAGTCCAGGTCCACGGTCAGCTCCCCGATCTTCTGGTGCAGATCCGCCACGAGCTTCTCGTTGTCCTCGCCTGCCTTGCCGCCCGCCTCGAAAAGCTCCGGCAGGCGGTCGCGGATGACCGCCTGCCATTGGCTCACCTCCATAGGGTGCACCGAGTACTCGCACGCGATCTGGGCGACGGTCTTGACGCCGACGACCGCCTCCATGCCGACCTTGGCTTTGAACGCGGCACTGTGACGCTTTCTCTTCGTTCGGGTCTTCATTGGTCTGATCTTTTTGGGGTTGATCAGACCCGAAGAACCAAAACCTAACCGGTGGTCCGAACATTGGGGCCCTCCTCAGACCTTTCGGTTTCCATTGTCAAGAACTGCTGAGACTTCTCCCGCGCTCGGCTGTCCAACGAAATCCAAGGCGTGTTGCCCGCTAAACATTTTTTGGCCTGCCCTTGGCCTTTTCGAAGGGGATTCTCGCCTTACTGCCTGAACACGGTTGGCAATGCGCTCTGTGTTCACAAACGCGATGAAACATGGAACCAACAAGATCTTGCAGACTTGCGGACGGGAAGAGGGCATGACGCGCCGCCGGTTCCTCGGCACGAGTGCGGGCATCGCGGTTCTAGCCAAACTTTCAATGGGCGGGCTTGCTGGCGAAACATTGCCTGCCCATCCGCACTCTAACCTCAAGGCACATCGAACCATGAGCACCATTACCACAAAGGACGGCACGACGGTTTACTACAAAGACTGGGGTCCGAAGAACGGCCCCGTCATCACCTTCAGTCACGGCTGGCCGCTCTCGGCGGATGCCTGGGAGGCACAGATGTTCTTCCTCGCCTCGAACGGCTTCCGGTGCATTGCGCACGACCGGCGCGGCCACGGGCGTTCGAGCCAGCCGTGGGATGGCAATCACATGGATCAGTACGCGGATGACCTAGCCGAGTTGTTCGAGATGCTCGACTTGAAGAACGTGATGATGGTCGGCCACTCGACGGGTGGCGGAGAGGTCGCCCGTTACATCGGGCGTCACGGCACCAAGCGGGTCTCCAAGGCGGTCCTCATGGGCGCGGTGCCGCCCATCATGCTGAAGACGAAAGCCAATCCCGGCGGTTTGCCCATCGAAGTTTTCGACGGCTTCCGCAAGGCGTATCTCGAAGATCGTTCGCAGTTCTTCCTCAACGTCGCCAGCGGCCCGTTCTTCGGTTTCAACCGACCCAACGCAAAGGCTTCGCAGGGATTGATTCAATCGTGGTGGATGCAGGGCATGATGTGCGGCCACAAGAACGGTTACGACTGCATCAAGGCCTTTTCGGAAACCGACTTCACCGAAGACCTCAAGAGGTTCGACGTGCCGACACTCATTGTTCACGGCGATGACGACCAGATCGTGCCAATTGATGCCTCGGCAAAGCTCTCGGCCAAGCTGGTGAAGAATTCCATTCTGAAGATTTACCCCGGCGGCTCGCACAGCCTCGGCGATACCAGCAAGGACCAACTCAACAATGACCTGCTCGAATTCATCAAGGCCTAAACCACTGCGGCAACAAATCCATAAAACATGAACACGAAAAAACTCACAGGCAAAGTTGCCGTCGTCACCGGCGCCTCCAAAGGCATCGGCGCAGCCATCGCGAAACATCTTGCCGCTGAAGGCGCGGCGGTGATCGTCAACTACGCCTCCAGCAAAACCGGCGCGGACAAGGTCGTGGCGGAGGTCACCAGCGCGGGCGGAAAGGCCGTCGCGGTGCAAGCCGACGTGGCGAAAAAGGCAGACATTGATCGCCTTTTCGCCGAGACAAAGAACGCGTTTGGCCGCCTCGACATCCTCGTCAACAATGCGGGCATTTATGAATTCTCCCCGCTCGACGGCATCACCGAGGAACATTTCCACAAGCAATTCAATCTGAACGTGCTGGGCCTCATCCTCGCGTCGCAAGCGGCGGTCGGACTGTTCGACTCCGACGGTGGCAGCATCGTCAACCTCAGTTCCATCGTGAGCACGCTCGCGTTTCCCAACGCCGCCGTTTACAGCGGCACGAAGGGTGCCGTGGACGCCATCACGCGTTCGCTGGCCACGGAACTTGGGCCGCGCAAGATTCGCGTCAATGCCATCCGGCCCGGCATGGTGGAAACGGAAGGCACGCACGCGGCGGGCATCGAGGAGAGCGAAATGCAAAAGCAGGTGCTGGCGGGAACACCGCTTGGCCGGCTCGGCAAGCCGGACGACATCGCGAGCGCGGCGGTCTTTCTGGCGTCCCCAGGCTCGTCCTGGATCACGGGCGAAACTTTGGTCATCGCGGGCGGCTCACGGTGATTGAACCTTTCCTGCAATTCGCCGGTTTGAAATCAACCACCATAAGACCATGAAACCGTCAAAAACCATCCTCCTCATCCACGGCTTGTGGGTGACGCCGTCGAGTTGGGCCAAGTTCAGAGGCTATTTCGAGAGCCGCGGCTACAACGTCATCGCCTCGCCCTGGCCGGGCATCAACAAGGATGTCGCGGCGATGCGCCGTGACCCGTCTGGTTTGAATGGCGTCGGCATTGCGGAGGTCATCGCGCATTACACCAAAATCATCCGCAACCTGCCGGAACCGCCAATCATCATGGGGCATTCCTACGGCGGCCTCATCACGCAATTGTTGATTGATCGTGGTCTGGGGGTGGCGGGTGTGGCGATTGATTCCGTTCCGCCCAAGGGCATTCTCATCCTGCCGTTGTCCACTTATCTCGCCCTGACACCGGCATTCTTGCAGCCCAGCACATTCAGCAAAACCTTTATCTTCACCTTCAAGAAATGGTGGCAGGTTTTTGCCAACACGTTGTCCGAGTCGGAAGCGCGGGTGGAATATGAACGTGAAGTGATTCCCGCCTCGGGTCGTTCCATTTTCCAGGCCGCACTTTCAAATACCACCCCGAATTCGCCCGCAACGATCAACTTTGCCAACAGTTCCCGCGCCCCGCTGCTGTTCATCGGTGGCGAGAAAGACGTGATCATGCCGGCGGCGCTCAATCGAAAGAACTTCCGCGAGTATCAGGCAAGTTCCGCCATCACCGAATACAAAGAGTTTCCCGGTCGCAGCCATTACATCATTGCCGAGAAGGGCTGGGAGGAAGTCGCCGACTTTGTCCTGAAGTGGGCGGAAGCCAAAACCGCCGTAGCACCAAGCACCAGCCCGGAATTGGTTCACGCATGAGTCTTCACTTTCCGGAATCTGATTAACCTCAAACCAAAGAAAGGAAACAACATGTCCCAGTATCACAAGCTCTATACGGCGCGAGACAGCGCCGTTGTGTTCATTGATCACCAGCCGCAGATGACCTTTGGTGTATCGAACATTGACCGTGCCACGCTCATCAACAACGTGACGCTCCTCGCCAAGGTCGCGAAGGAGTTCAATGTGCCGTGCATCCTCAGTTCGGTGGAGACTGAATCATTCAGCGGCTACCTCTGGCCGCAACTGCTGGATGTATTCCCGGGTCAGGAAGTGGTCGAGCGCACCTCGATGAATGCGTGGGACGATGCCGGTTTCCGCAAAACCGTCGAGGCCACGGGCAAAAGGAACATCCTGCTGACCGGTCTGTGGACTGAGGTGTGCGTCGCCTGGCCAACGATCGAGATGATTGGCGCGGGCTACAACATCTATGTCGTGGAGGATTGTTGCGGTGCGACATCACAGGTTGCGCACGAAGCGGCGCTCTCGCGAATGGTGCAGGCCGGGGCGATTCGGCTCACGACTATCGCGGCCTTGCTGGAATGGCAACGCGACTGGGCGCGACGGGAACACTACGACGCCCTGATGGGCCTGATCAAACAGCAGGGTGGCGCGTACGGCGCAGGCGTAGAATACGCCTACACGATGGTTCACAAAGCGCCGCAGTCCGCGAAGAAGCCGCAAGTCGTGCCCAACAAGGGCGGGCATTGAATCGCGGTGAATTGCGACAGGAGCGCGGGCTTCGGCCCGCTTCAACGGTCGTTGCTCCGTTGAGCCGGGAATGAAGTTGAACGCGCCATCCCGTTCGGAAATTGAAGCGGCGCAAACGCCGCGCTCCTTGTCACTCTTTGAACCATGCCCATTCATGTTGCGATCACCCGTCGAGTGAAACCCGGCTGCCAAGCCGAGTTCCAACAGGCGCTGCGCGAATTCTTCCAAGCCTCGTTCGCGCATGGTGGCGTGCTGGGGGCGACGATGATTGTGCCGCCGCCAGGCTCGGATTCGAGGGAGTTTGGCATCCTGCGCACGTTCGCCAATGAGAAAGAGCGCGACGACTTTTACGCTTCGCCCATCTTCAAGGCGTGGGAGAAGAAGTGTGAACCGTTGACGGAAACGAACTCGTGGACGCACCGCCCGTTGCACGGGCTCGAAGCGTGGTTTCGCTCGCCGCACCATCCGCCGCCGCGATGGAAAATGGCCGTGGCCACGTTCCTTGGAGTTTATCCCGTCGCAACCGTGTTGGGTCTTGCGCTCGGACCGACCATCAAGTCCTGGCATTTCCTGTTGGGCAATGCCCTGTTCAACGTCTGTGTGGTGGTGCTGCTTACCTGGATCGTGATGCCGCTGGTGACGCGCACCCTGCATCACTGGCTGCACGCGGAAGCCGATAACAAAATACATGAAACGTGAACCCTCACGACGCGACTTCATCAAGGCCGGCTCAGTGGCGTTGGTCGGAACTTTAGGATGCAAAATGACAACGACTCCCAGTTCACCTGCCGATTTCATCCTGCACAATGGCCGCATCACCACGCTCGACCCGAAATATCCTGAAGCGAAAAACGTCGCCATCAAGGATGGCCGCATCATTGGTGTGGATGACGCCGAGCAATACCAAACCGGGCCGAACACCCGGACGATTGATCTCCAGGGCCGCCGCGTCATTCCCGGTCTCAACGACTCGCATCTGCACGTCATTCGCGGCGGACTGAACTACAACATGGAGTTGCGCTGGGACGGCGTGCCGTCGTTGGCGGACGGTCTGCGCATGTTGAAAGAACAGGCGAAGCGCACGCCGCCGGGACAGTGGGTGCGCGTCGTCGGTGGCTGGAGCGAATTCCAATTTGCCGAGCGGCGGATGCCGACGCTGGAGGAGATCAACGCAGCCGCCCCGGAGACCCCGGTGTTCATTCTGCATTTGTACTGCCGCGCACTGCTGAACAAAGCGGCGTTGCGTGCGTGCGGTTACACCAGAGACACTCCCAATCCGCCCGGGGGAGAAATCCAGCGCGACGGGCAAGGCAATCCCACGGGTCTGCTGATTGCGCGCCCGAACGCCACGATCCTTTACGCCACACTCGCCAAAGGGCCGAAGCTGCCGCCGGAGAATCAGTTGAATTCCACGCGCCACTTCATGCGCGAACTGAATCGCCTTGGCCTCACGAGCATCATAGATGCGGGCGGCGGTTTTCAGAATTACCCGGACGATTACACAATCATCAATGAACTGCACCGGCGCGGCGAACTGACCTTGCGCATCGCTTACAATCTATTCACGCAAAAGCCGAAGCAGGAGAAGGAAGACTTCGCCCGCTGGATCAAGATGACTGGGCCGGGCAGGGGCGACGACTATCTTCGCTGCAACGGCGCCGGGGAAATGCTGGTCTTCAGCGCTGCGGACTTTGAAGACTTCCTCGAACCACGCCCCGACCTGAACGCCTCGCTTGAAGGCGAACTCAAGGAAGTCGTCTCTTTGCTTGCCGCACACAAGTGGCCTTTCCGCCTGCACGCGACTTACGACGAAAGCATCACGCGCTTTCTGAATGTGTTTGAGGAGGTGAATCGGGAGGTGCCGTTCACGGGGCTCAATTGGTTCTTCGATCATTGCGAAACCATTTCCGATCGCAGCCTCGAACGCGTGAAAGCGCTTGGCGGCGGCATCGCGATCCAGCACCGCATGGCCTATCAAGGCGAATACTTCATGCACCGCTACGGGAAGAAGGCAGCCGAACGCACGCCGCCCGTGCGGAAGATGCTGGAACTCGGCGTCCCGGTCGGCGCGGGCACAGACGCAACGCGCGTGGCGAGCTACAATCCGTGGGTTTCACTCCACTGGCTCACCACCGGTAAGACCGTCGGAGGCGTTTCGATGTATCCCGGCAAGAACTGCCTCAGCCGCGAGGAGGCGTTGCGACTTTACACGCAAGGCAGCAGTTGGTTCAGCAGCGAGAGCGGCAAGAAAGGCGCGATTGCCGTTGGTCAACTGGCTGACCTTGTTGCGCTCACCGACGATTACTTCTCCGTTCCCGAGGAGCAAATCAAAGGCATCGAATCCGTTCTCACTGTGGTGGGCGGCAAGGTTGTTCATGCGACCGATGAATTTACTCCTTATGCACCCCCGGCAATTCCTGTTTTGCCGGAGTGGTCGCCAGCGAAAGTGTTTGGCGGATACGGTGCGCCGTTGGATGTGCGCAAAGCTGCGCTGGCTGGCGTTCCGATGCCGCAGCATCAACACAACGCGAATTGCCACGATCACGGCTGCGCGCACGCCTGGCATCAACTCACGTCTGGTGTGGAATCCACGCGCAACCGTTACGCCGGCTTCTTTGGGCTCGGGTGCGATTGCTTCACGTTTTGATTATGAAAACGAAACTGCATCAGACCCGAAACGCCCTGCGTGAAAAGACCCGCCGCGTAGTGATTGACCTGTTGAATCAGCATCTCGCCGATGTGCTCGACCTTGGGCTGCAAGCTAAACAGGCGCATTGGAACGTAAAAGGGCCGAACTTTATCGGCCTGCTCGGACTGTTCGACAAGGTGGCGGAGGAATTGGGAGATTCAACCGACGAGATTGCG
Organism: Limisphaerales bacterium; assembly: GCA_050250555.1. Lineage (GTDB taxonomy): Bacteria > Verrucomicrobiota > Verrucomicrobiia > Limisphaerales > CAIMTB01 > CAIMTB01. The sequence continues at coordinate 8,050 of JBFWOK010000013.1, read as the reverse complement.
GAACGCGCGGTGGAACTCGGGGTCGTTGCGCAAGGCACAGTTCAAATCGTCGCCAACCGTTCGAAGCTAACGGCTTACCCGCAGGACATTGCTTCCGGCAAAGAACACGTCATGGCGTTGTCAGATTCCTTGGCGACATTTGGCGCGTCTGCGCGAGCGGCGATTGATACCGCCACCAAGGCGGGTGACGCCGATACGGCGGATTTGTTCACGGATGTCTCGCGCGTCGTGGACAAGTTGCTGTGGATGGTCGAAACCCACGCGCAAGCGAAGGAGTGAATGGCATGAGATCAACGAATCTTGCGGCAGTCTGCACCGGCCTGCTCCTGATCGGCTGCGGGAAGAACTCCCAGCAGACTGTTCCACCGCCTCCGTCTGTTTCCGTCATCCAGCCCGTCAAGCGCGAAATCGTCGAGTGGGATGAATACATCGGTCGGTTGGAATCCCCCGAGACTGTCGAAATCAAAGCGCGCGTCAGCGGTTATCTCGACCAGGTTCACTTTAAGGAAGGCAAGGAGGTCAATAAGGGCGACCCTTTGTTTACCATTGATCGGCGTCCGTATCAGGCGGAATTCGACCGCGCTGAGGCCGAACAGCAGCGCGCGGTAAGCCAGGCCGCGCTGGCAAAGAACGATGCCGAGCGCGCCGGACGCCTCATCGCGACCAAGGCCATCTCCGATGAGGATTTTGACACGAAGACACGAGGTTATGCGTCGGCCCTCGCCGCGCTGAAGGCTGCCGAAGCCACATTGGATTCCGCCAAATTGAATCTTGAGTTCACCGAAATTCGCTCACCCATCAAAGGGCGCACCAGCCGGGCTATTGTTACGGAAGGAAATCTAATCAGCGGGGGCGTTTCGGGCGCGGGCGCGACGCTGCTCACGACGGTCGTGTCGCAGGACCCGTTGTATTGCTATGTGGATATCGATGAACGTTCGATCTTGAAGTACATCCAGCTTCGCCGGGAGGGCAAACGCGAGAGCGCGCTCGACAAGCCGATCCCGGTAGAGATGGCGCTGGCAGACGAGGTGGGCTATCCGCACATGGGATTCACCGATTTCGTCGACAACAGGATTGATCCTACCACGGGCACTCTGCGCTGCCGTGGTGTTTTTCCCAATCCCGAGCGCACTCTTGGGCCGGGCTTCTTTGCGCGCATGCGGATTCCTGGCAGCGGCAAATATCCGGCGCTGCTGATTCCCGACCGCGCAATCAGCTCGGACCAGGCACAAAAGTTTGTTTATGTCGTAAACGCGGAAAAGAACGTTGACTTCCGTCCGGTGAAGGTCGGTCCCCTCATTGACGGGTTACGCGTCGTGAAGGAAGGGCTGAAAGCGGGCGAACTGATCATCGTGGAGGGTTTGATGCGCGTGCGTCCGGGCATCGTGGTGGATCCAAAACTCCGGGAGACGAAATGAACTTCTCCCACTTCTTCATCCGCCGGCCGATTTTCGCGACGGTCCTCTCCATCGTCATCTTGCTTGTCGGTGGGATTGCGATGTTCCAACTGCCCATTGCGCAATATCCCAGCATCGTGCCACCGACGGTCGTGGTGCGCGCCGTCTATCCGGGCGCAAATCCCAGGGTACTCGCGGAAACGGTGGCCACGCCCATCGAACAGGAAGTGAACGGCGTCGAGCACATGCTCTACATGTCGAGCACTTCGACGAGCGACGGTGTGATGTCTCTGACCATTACGTTCAAGCTCGGCACGGATCTGAACACGGCCCAGGTGCTCGTGCAAAACCGCGTGGCCATCGCGCTGCCAAAGTTGCCGGAGGAGGTGCGGCGCATCGGCGTGACCACCACGAAGAGATCGTCCGACCTCACGATGGTCGCGCATCTCATCTCGCCGGACGACTCGCGCGACGAACTTTACATCGGCAACTACGCGTTCCTACAAGTGAAGGATCAACTCGCCCGCATCCCCGGTGTTGGCGAAGTGACGGTGTTCGGAGCACGCGACTATTCGATGCGCGTCTGGCTTGACCCGGAGCGGCTCGCCTCGCGCAACCTGACTGCCGGCGATGTCGTGCGCGCCATCCGCGAGCAAAACCTCCAGGTCGCTGCCGGCACAATTGGCCAGCCGCCCGTCCCGGCGGGAAACGATTTCCAACTCACCGTCAGCACTCAGGGGCGTTTGCTGGACGAAGAGCAGTTCGGGAAAATCATTGTCCGCCAGGGCGCGCAGGGGCAGGTCATCCACGTCCATGATGTGGCGCGGGTGGAACTGGCCGCGCGGGATTACTCCATCATGGCGCAACTCAGTGGCAAGCCGGCGGCCGCGCTCGTCATTTGGCAACTACCCGGATCAAACGCCATCGAAACCTCCGACGCGGTGCGCGCGAAACTGGATGAACTGAAGCACAATTTCCCGCCCGGCGTGGATTACCGGGTAATTTATGACACTACAGTGTTTGCGCGCGAATCCATTACTGCGGTCGTGCTTACGCTCTTCGAGGCGGTGCTGCTGGTGGTGATCGTTGTCATCGTCTTCCTGCAGAACTGGCGCGCATCCATCATTCCACTGCTCGCCGTACCCGTGTCGCTAATCGGCACGTTCGCGGTGATGCAGGCGTTTGGATTCTCGCTGAACAATCTTTCCCTGTTCGGACTAGTGCTTGCCATCGGCATCGTGGTGGACGACGCCATCGTCGTGGTGGAAAACGTCGAGCGCAACATCGCCCTCGGGCTCACGCCAATGGAGGCGACGAAGAAAGCGATGAACGAAGTCCGCGGGCCGGTCATCGCCGTCGCCCTGGTGTTGTGCGCGGTATTCATCCCGACGGCGTTCGTCAGCGGCATCACGGGACAATTCTATAAACAGTTCGCGCTGACCATTGCGGTTTCCACGGTCATCAGCGCCTTCAATTCACTCACGCTTTCGCCCGCGCTCAGCGCACTACTGTTAAAGCCGCATCACGCGACGAAGGATTGCTTTGCGGCGGTCATGGAACGCGTGCTCGGCTGGTTCTTTCGGCTGTTCAACAAGGGTTTTGACCGCACGACGAACGCCTACACCCGCGCCGTGAGCGGCACGGTGCGACGCGGTGGGATTGCGATGGCGATTTATGCGGGGTTGCTCGCGTTGACCGGATTGGGCTTCAAGAGTCTTCCGACCGGCTTCATTCCGCCACAAGACTCGGGCTATCTGATCGTGTTCGCGCAACTGCCCGATGGCGCGAGTCTGGAGCGCACGCACAAGATCATCACGCGCGCCGGTGAAATCGCCCGCACCATTCCCGGCGTGAACGGCACGGTTGAGTTCCCCGGCTTCAACGTGCTCGTCGGCGCGAATCTGCCCAATGCCGGAACAATGTTCGTTTCGCTCGAAGGATTCGAGCACCGCAAGAACCCGCACAAATCCGCGAAGGCGATCATGGACCAGCTTTACGCGAAGTATGATGAGTTGCGCGATGCGTTGGTGCTAGTTTTGCCGCCGCCACCGGTTCAGGGGCTTGGCAGCACGGCGGGCTTCAAGATGATGATCCAGGATCGCGCGGACCTGGGATTGAACACCCTCGGCGGCGCGGCGTTTCAAATGATGGTCCACGGCAGCCAGACACCGGGACTCGCGCAGGTGTTCACGACGTTCACCACGCGCGTGCCGCAGATCTTCGTCGATGTGGACCGCGTCAAAGCCAAAAGCATGGGCGTGACGCTCGGCGAAGTGAACGACACACTGCAAACCTACCTCGGCTCGCTCTACGTGAACGACTTCAATCGCTTCGGCCGCACGTATCAAGTGACCGCGCAGGCCGACGCCAACTTCCGCCTGCGCATTGAGGACATCCGCAAACTTAAAGCCCGCAATGCCGCTGGAGACATGGTGCCGCTGGGTGCGCTCGTGGACGTGCGCGAAACCACCGGCCCGGACAAGGTCATTCGCTACAACATGTATCCCGCCGCGGACATCAATGGCATCGCGCTGCCCGGCAAGAGTTCCGGACAGGCCATTGCCCTCGCGCAGGAACTCGCTGCCAAGCAACTGCCGCCCGGCATGAGCTACGAGTGGACGGAGTTGACCTATCAGGAGCAGCTCGCAGGCAATACGATCCTCATCATCTTTCCGCTCTGCGTGCTGCTGGTCTTTCTCACCCTCGCCGCGCAATACGAAAGCTGGAGTCTGCCGCTTGCCATCATCCTCATTGTGCCTATGTGTCTGTTGAGTGCCGCTGCCGGCCTCTGGATTCGCAGCATGGACATCAACATCTTCACACAGATCGGCCTCATCGTGCTGGTGGGGCTGGCGAGCAAGAACGCGATCCTCATCGTGGAGTTCGCCAGACAACTCGAAGACACCGGCAGAAGCATCGTGGATGCAGCCGTCGAGGCGGCGAGGCTCCGGCTACGCCCGATTCTGATGACGAGCTTCGCGTTTATTCTTGGAGTCGTTCCTTTGGTATTGGCGGGCGGCGCCGGCGCGGAGATGCGTCAGGCGCTCGGCACGACGGTGTTCTTCGGGATGTTGGGCGTGACCGTGTTCGGCCTTATTCTCACGCCGGTGTTTTATGTCGTGATTCGGAAACTGACGGACCGAGTCAAACCCGCAACTCACCCTATTGAGGAAACCAATCTCACTCCCGCCGCCCATGAAGCGCATTAAACATCAGCATTGGAACTGGCTGTTCGCGGTTTATCTTTGCTCGCTCGTGCTCGTGGCCGGTTGCGCCGTCGGGCCGAACTACAAGCGACCATCCGTGGAAGCGTCCGCCAATTTTCGTTTCGCGACGAATCAGTCGACATATTCCTTCGGAGATCTGCCTTGGTGGGAGGTTTTCAAAGACGCGATCTTGGTGGACTTGATTACCACGGCTGTCACGAACAACTACGATCTCCGGCAGGCAGTGGCGCGAGTTGAACAGGCCCACAACCAGGCGGTCGCCGCCCGAGCGCCGCTGTTCCCGGAGATTGGCTACGGTGGAAGTGTGGGGCGAGGCCGCAACGCCCTTTTTAATGCTCCTGCAGCTCTGAACGGCGCCACCCAGAGTTCCGCCTCGGCGAGCCTGAGCGCCTTTTGGGAAGTTGACCTGTGGGGTCGCATCCGTCGTCTCAGCGAAGCCGCTCGCGCAGAGTATCTGGCCACGGACGAAGCTCGCCGCGCCGTCACCACCGCGATCGTAAGCGATGTCGCAACGGCCTATTTCCAATTGCTGCAGTTCGATCAGGAACTCGCAATACAACGCGCGGCCACGAATGCCTACACGTCCAGCCTTCGGCTCTTTGAAGACCGGCTGAACAACGGTGTCGCCTCGAAGCTCGAAACCGACCGCGCCGCTGCCGCGCTGGCCAACGCTGCTTCCATCATCCCACGATTGGAACTGAGCATCGCCACGACCGAGAATCAGTTGAGCATCCTGCTGGGGCGAAGCCCCGGTCCGATCGCGCGCAACACTCTGACCAATGACTCGCTGATAACTCCAGATATTCCCGCCGGATTGCCGAGCGAATTGTTGCGCCGCCGCCCCGACGTGCTGGGGCGAGAGCAATTGCTCATCGCGGCCAACGCCAGCATCGGCGCGAGCCTGGCAGATTTCTTCCCGCGAATTGGAATGACCACGTTCATCGGCAAGGTCAGCCCGGAACTTTCCGCCTTCACTGCAGGTTCGGCCAACATGTGGAATGTCGGTGCCTCGCTGGCTGGCACGGTATTTCAAGGCGGACAACTCCGCGCCCATTACCGCGCGTCAAAGGCGAGGTTTGACGAAGCCAGCGCCTCTTACGAACAAAGTATTTTGACTGCATTTCAGGAGGTCTCGGATGCGCTGATCACCCGGCAAAAGCTCGGCGAAGCGCGGTCCTATAACGAGCAGGCGGCCGTGGCGCTGGCGTCCTCCGTCGAACTGGCGACCCAGCGTTACGTCGGCGGACGGTCGAGCTACTACGAAGTGTTGCAGGCGCAGCAGGAACTGTATCCGACCCAGCGCGCGGAAGTGCAGGCGCAGATCGGCGAGCTGATTTCCATCATTCAGCTTTACAAGGCGCTCGGAGGCGGATGGCAAACGGCAGCACCGTGACAGGCACTGAGCCAAGAGCGAAACGCTGATCAACGCGATGATTATGGTGGTCGTTACCGGATTTGTGCTTGGTGCGCTGTGGAAGAAACAGTGACGGGGAAGAGGCGGCACGGTGATACACCAAGTGCTTTGGGCTGCAACGGCTCTCTTTAAGCGGCTGAGAAGGAGACGACGAGGCACGGAGCCGTGCCGGCGATTCCGCGTGCCGCCACTCGGCGGAAAACCTAGCCTCCCACTCATGCCGATGCGCGCGCTGCGGACGACCCTGCGCCAGAAACTGCAGACGACGCTCGGCCTCCTCATCGCCGTTGTTCTTGGCATGGCCACGGTGGTCGGTTGGGCCACCGTCCAGTGGCAACGCTCCGAGCATGGCCTGCGCGAGCACTACCTCCGCAGCCTGCACCTGCTCGACGTGCGCGGCGGAACGTACCGCGCCCTGAAGGAACTCTCCGATGCCGCCTTCGCTTCCGATCCCGACGCGGCCGCCGAGTTCGAACAGGCCCTCGGCCGGGTGGAGGAGGATTTCGGACGTTGGGCTGCGTTGGCGCACGATGCCGTCGAGAAGGCCCAGGTGCAGGAGGTGCGCGCCAGTTACGACGCCTTGATCGACCACGCGCGACACTTCTTCGGCCTGCTGGCGCAGAACCGACGTCCTGATGCGCTTCGGCTGTTGGAGGAGCAAATTGAGTCGGTCGACCTGGTTCGTTTCGACCGACTCGGCACCGAGGCGACGCGTTCCGACGAAGAGTATCGGGCGGAAATCCAGCGACGCAGCGACGCCAATCGGCGCTTGGCCCAACTGGTCCTGGCCGTCGCCGTTTCCGCCACGCTCGCCCTGGCGGCCCTGCTGGGTTACGTGTTCTTCGCGGGCCTGCTCGGTCCGCTGCGGGAAGTCGAAAAAGCCCTCGCGGCCCTGGGCCGCGGTGAGTTGGACCGCCGCATTCCCGATCCGCGCATCCTTCGCCCTGTTCCCGTCCTCTCGCCCAACGAACTCGCCTCCCTGACCCGCGCGTTCAATCAAACCGTCGATGAACTGAGCCGCACCACCGTCTCCAAGGCTTACCTGGACAACGTGATCGAATCGATCCTCGACACCGTCATCGTCACCACCCCCGAAGGCATCATCCGGACGGTCAACCCGGCCGCGGCCGAACTCCTCGAGATCCCGCGCCAGGACCTGGTGGGACGCAGCATCGCCGCGTTTCTTGGGCCTGTCTGGACGCGATTGGAGGACCCGCAGCCCGCTTGGGATCGCGACACCGAGATCACCATGCGTTCCGGGCGAACGCTCCACGTCAGCCTTTCCCGGTCCGTGATGCGGGGGACGGAGGGTGCGGTTCTTGGTTTCGTCTTTGTGGCCAAGGACATGAGCGAACGCAAGCGGTCCGAAGACGAGCTGAGGGCGGCCCTCGCGGAGAAGGAGGTCCTCTTCAAGGAGATCAACCATCGGGTGAAGAACAACCTGCAAATCGTTTCCAGCCTCCTTAACCTCCACGCCCGTCAAGTCCTCGAACCGACCGCCGGGGAAATCCTGCGGGATAGCCGCAAACGCATCCAAGCCATGGCCCTCGTCCACGAGATGCTCTATCGCACCGGAACCCCTTCCCAACTCGACTTGGCCGCCTACCTCCACAGCCTCGCCGGCCACCTCATGGCGTCCCACGGCACGGTCACCCACCGAATCCAGGTCCAAACGACCCTCGACCGCCCGCTCACCAGTCTCGATGTCGCCATCCCCTGCGGCCTGATCGTCAACGAACTGGTCACCAACAGCCTGAAACACGGGTTCCCCGAAGGCTCCCCCGGCGAGATCGTGATCGAACTGGCCAACAGCACCAAGGGTCATTATCGCATCACCGTCCGCGACAACGGCATCGGTTGGCCCCAACGCCCAACACCCATCCCGCCCTCGTCGCTGGGCCTCCGGCTCGTCCGATCCCTGGCCGAGCAACTCGGCGGAAGCCTCCGCCAAAGCAACGAAAACGGCGCGCGCGTCGATCTCGAATTCCCTCGCACCCTCCCTCCCGGATGAC
>JBFWOK010000012.1:0-65999 GCA_050250555.1 Limisphaerales bacterium | reverse complement strand
GGATTCCCGATTGAACTCGCTTGCGGACAGGACCAGGGGGTTTCTCGAGTTGAATCGCAGGTCGCCGATCTTCTCGGAAACGGGGCAGACCCAGGCGCGGAGATCGGTCAGGAAACCTTCGCGGCGGAGCATGACAAGGCTGTCGGGCCAGTTGTCGGCGCCGTGGGTCCGTTGCCATCGGCGGATTGCTTCCAGGATGAGCCCCATTCGGCGCCAGCATTCCCGGAGGGTGTCGGGATCCCCGGCGTCCGCGGCGCGCGACGGGCGCGGAGACCCGACGCAGGCCGCGGAAGCGGTGGCCATCAGGGAGCGGAGAAATGCGCGGCGTGTCGGCGGGCTAGCCACGGCCTGGGGGGTTGGTGGAGTTGTGGGACTCGGACTGGCCCGGGGTTTGGATGGAGAATTTGCGACTGCGGACGACGACCTCGGTGACATAGCCGTCGTGGGAGATCGCGGGCTGCACCCAGGTTTCGGGATCGGCGATCTCCGCGTGCCATTTCTTGGAGAGGTCGCGGTAGTTCTGGATGGCGAGCCGATAGAGTTCCCCGGCTTCGACTTCTCCGAGCCCCATGGAGATTCCTTTCTTGTAGGCGAACAGGCCGGTGTTCACGCGGCTGACGGCGTTGACGATGTCCCAGACGAACTCCTGGAAGTCGGATTCCGACTGGGTTTCATCCGTCGGCTTTGGGAAGCAGACGGGGCTGCCCCCTGTGCTCGCCGGGGGATGCCGCGGTTCGGTGAAGGGATAGTCCGCGGCGGGCTGGTTCGGAGGGCACCAGAAGTGGGGGTTGAGGCTTTCGGCGTTGTTCGTGTTCGAGGGGACGGCGGGGGCTTTCGGGGTCTTCGCCGTCTTGGAGCTTTTCGTGTCGCGGGTGGGGCTCATGAGGATGTTGAGAGCTGGGGTTGATGGAGTGCTGGTGACGAGGGGGAGGATATCCGTTGGGACGATCGGCGGGGCAGGAAGGAGCGGACGGCGCGCACCACGGTGTCGGTGTCGATGCGGTCCATGCACCTGGGGAGTCCGGCTTTGGCCGAGAAGTTCGTGCAGAGGTTTTCGGTGTTGTCGTTCGGATGGCCGTCGCCGAGGGGGCGGGAGCGGAGTTTCCAGCAACCGCCCTCGGCGCAGCAGGGAAGGTCTCCGATCGTGTGGAGGAAGCGGTGTCCGGGGTAGGCCTCCCACGAGGCGGGTTCGCGGCCGCCGGCGACGACGACGCAGGGACGTTCTCCGGTGCGGTCGGGGGGTTGGGGCACGGCGGCCGCCAGATGCATGAGGCAGGTGACGGGGCAAAGGACGCCGTGACTGTGAAAGACCAGACGGACGAGCTGGCGCAGGCTGGTCCGGCCCCGCAGGTCGAGCACGCCGTTGAGGCGCGGGTGGTAGTGTTCCCGTTCGCCGACCTGAACGAAGAGGACTTCGTCGCGAAGTTGGTCAACCACCTCCTGCCATCGTCGGCGGTGCCACCACTTGATCGTGATGTCGTATTTCCCGCCGGCGGCGATGATCCAATAAGGGCGCTTCTCCCCGAATTCGGCGGCCACGGGGGAGGGTTCCGCCATTTCCTCCGGACTGAGGTGGATATCGCCCCGGAATTCGGAGAGACGCCACGGGATGCCCAGTTCGCCCGCGAGGTGATGTCCGAAGCCGTGGACGAAATGCCAGGATTCGCGGTTCGAACGATGGATGAGCGGGTAGCGGCATTCGATGGGGCGGACGTCGGGATCGTGTCGGCTCAGGGGTGTCAGCCACGGGTTGTTGAACCAAAGGTCCGGGCACGACGTGCGGACGTCGGTGAGGAACCGGTTGGGATGCAGCCGGTGCAGGTCCCGGACGGCGGCGGTCAGCATGACGATGTCGCCGGGGGAGAGATGGCAGTGGAGCATCAGTTTGGTCACGGCGACTCGCAGGGTTGGGGTGTTCCCGACCGCAGGGCGTCGAGGCTGAGATCGGCGAGGATCGTGGCGGCGGGGATGCCGGGGACCGGGGAGTGAGCGAAGTCCGGTTCGGTGTCGGGGAGCGGTACTTTCACCCGGGTTTCCTGCGGGTGGAGGCGGCGATGGTTCTCCGGGATCTGTCGCCGGGCATGGCGGAACACGAGGTTGGCCGCCAGGGGGCCAACCATTTCGGGTTCCGCGTCGAACCCGACCGGAGCGTACTGATCTTCGAGGAAGTCCCGGTACTCGATGGCCCGTCGAAGTTCGGCCACGAGAGTGGAGATTTCGGGTCCGTGAACCGTGGCTCCACCCAGGGCGCGGAGGTTCTGGTGGAGACGATTGAGGTGATAGTAGGCGGCGAGGAATTCGATCTGCTGGCGCGCCACGGCGTCGGTCGTCCCGGCGTCGGGCCAGGGTCCACCGTCGCAGGCCGGCATGCAGTCCGGATGGATCGGTCGGGGTCCGATCGGGGTCCGGGTTCGGGTCCCGGTTCGCGGATCCGCGATGAATTCCTGGAAGGTCATGATCGGCGTCGGTGTCGGGTTCGGGGTTTGGCGGACCAGGAGGTGGGATCGGGACGGGTCTTCGGTCGAGATGGGGAGGCCTTCATGAGTCAAGGCGTGGATGAGCGCGGAACGGGGACAGGAAAAATCGCGGGATCCTCCATGGCCCAGGGGGGTAGGCCGTTGGAACCGGCGAGGATTCGCAGGAGCTCGGCGACGTTCCAGATGTGAAGCCTGCCATTGGAGGCGATGGCGCCCAACCATCGGCCGTCGGCGAGGAATCGGAGGCGCGAAAACGTGCCGGATTCGGTCTTGCCGAGTCGGACGAAGGGTTCCCATCGAAGTCCGCCGGTTGAGCGCCATCGGGCCAGTTCGATCCCACCTTCCCGTCGGGCCGTGGCCGCCAGCGGCCCGCGGGTGTCCGCGACGAGTTCCGTGATCCCGGTCGGGTCGAGTCCGTCGATCGCGACGTGCGTTCCGTCGTCGACATCGAAGACAAGGACGCCCGACTCCGAGAAAACGGCTCCAAGATCGTTGCCGAGGAAAACGAGCCGAGTTCCGGTCCACGGGAGTCTGCGTTCGGTGTCGGGCGATCCGCTGGCGATCCAGACCGCGCGCCGGGCGTCGGTCCAGCCGAAGACGGTGCCGTCGGGGGAGATGGCGGGATGTTCGGGGGGGGAGTCTTCGGGGAAATCGATCCGCCGGGACTCGCCGCCAGTGGTGGATTCGAGATCCGCCCAGACGAGGGCTCTCGCGCGGGCGGACACGACATGCCGTCCGGCGGCATCGGCGACGAGGCGCGCCGGGGAATTCTCGGAGTTCCTTTCGACGAACGCGGTGGAGGGCGGCGGCGGCGCGCACACAAGCGAGTCTTCGTTCCATTGGATGACCGAATCGCCGAATCGCGAGGAGACCACGAGCCGACCGTCGGCGAGGAACCGGATTCCGCGGGATTGGGCGGTCGTTTCGGGTGCGGAGAATTCCCGTCGATCCGCGTTGAACACCACGACGCCGCCGATTCCGCAGCACGCGAGGAAAGTCCCGTCGGGGTGGAGGTCGAAATCCTCGATGTCCCCCAACTGCGGGCTGATCACCGAGTACCGAATCGGGCTTCGGACAAACTGAATCGGACGCTGGCTGCCGTCGGCGTGGTGGGTGACGATTTGTCGGTGTTGATTGCGGACGCCGGTCGCGAGGATGGGGGAATCGCTGGGGAGCGAGATCCGAATCTGGCCGGTGGCGAGATCGATCACGGAGACTTCGCTGGAGGCGTCGACGGCAGCCAGGTGGGTGCCGCCGATCAGGGGCGCCATCTGGCTCCAGGGCGTGGGATGGCCGGAAAGGGCGGCTCCCAGGGCCGGGTACCGCGCGGTGGGCAGATCCATGGGGAGCGCGTCGCCCCAGGCCGGGTTCACCTCCCAGCGGTAGAGGTACGCGTTCTCGGCCGCGGAATAGAGGTGAGTGGGAGAAGCCCAGAGCGCGGTTCGAACCGGGGCCGGATGGTAGGCGTAGGCGGCGATTCGCCGAGTCACGACCTCCCAGACCAGAAGGTGCAGCGAATGGAAACTCCAGTGGGCCAGCCACCGGCCGTCCGGCGAGAACGCGAGACCGGCGGGTGGGCGTGACCTCGGGTGTTCGGAGTCGGAGTCGGAGTTCAATCGGTGGGAGACGTTCCAATCCGGGGCGGTTCTCAACTCGATGAAGCCGCCGTCGTCGTCTTCGTCGGCGGAGATCCCGACGGCGAGCGTAGTTCCCCGGGGATCCCATGCGAGCGCCTGGATCCTCGCCGGGTCGGGAAGCATCCATGTCCATGGTCCGGCTTCGGCTCCCGCTCCGTCCACGGCGCCTTTGAGAATCCGAAGTCGGTTCCCGGACGCCACGGCCACGAGTTGGGCACCGGGCGACAGGGCGAGGACTGTCGAATCATCGGATTCCAGGGGGATACGCCAATGGGCCGTGGAGTTGAGGGTATCGACCAATTCGAGTTGTTGGCCTGGGAGGAGGCGGGCGAGGAAGCGGGAAGTCGCATCGAGTTGCGCGGCGAGGGCGCGGTGATCCGTCGTGGTCGCGGGGGTGAGCGATGAGTTGGACGCCGGCACCGACCAGTCGTCGGTTTCGAGGACGGCGGCGTACGCGTCGACCCGTTCACGGCGTTCCGCATCCGTTTCCGGGCGGGACCTTCGGACGATTTCGTCGGCCGACCGGTGCCGATTGGGGGCGGGACTTCCGGCCAGGGCCGCGAGCGAGGAGAGCTCGCTTCGCATCGTTTCGCTGCGGGCATTGGCGCGCGCGCGTGAGGCTTCGCGGTCCTTGATGAGCGCGTAGGTACCGAGGACCGCGAGCAGACCGATGATTCCGGCCGCGACGAGGGAAGTCCGGATCACACCCCGTCGGTAGGCGGCGCGTTCCAGGTTGGCGAGATCGGCGAGCCGGCGGGCTTCGGCTGTCGCGCGGACTTCCAAGGCGCGAAGGCTGGCCGCGAATTCGCCCGCGCTGGCCCAGCGTTTGTCGGAAGACCGCGCGAGGCATCGATGAAGGTCCTCGCGCAGCAGCGGATCGGGGATTCGCGACGTCCAATCGGCGGCGTCGAGCGCGGCGTTCAGATCGCCGACGAGCAGTTGCCAGAACACGACACCGAGGCTGTGGATGTCGGATCGGGCGGTGGCGGGGCCGCCTTCGAGAACCTCGGGCGCGAGGTAGAGCATGGTGCCGGAAACCTCGGATCGGAGCTGGCCCGAGACGGTGCGCGTGAACCCGCCCCGGACATCGCCGACATGCAGGTGGTCGAGGATGATCTGCCCGATGCCGAAGTCCGCGACGAACACGTGGACATCGGCGGGGGTTATGGAGGTCCGGTCGCGCGGAGGATTGCGGACCAGGAGGTTGGACGGCTTGATGTCGCGGTGCAGGATCCCCGCTTCGTGGGCGGCCTGGAGGGCTTCGGCGACCTGCGCGACGATCTCGATGCGGATCCCGAGGGGGATGGCTTGGAGGCCGCCCGGGCGGGATTCGCACCACGCGTCCAGGCTTTGGGCATCGACGTAGTCCATCATCAGGTACCACGGAGGTTCGTCGAGGGAGACTTCGTGGAGCCGGATGAAGTGGGGGTTCTGGCCGATTCTTTCCTTGAGCAGTCGGAACAGCGTGAACTCGCGTTTCAGTGTCCGCGCGCGTTCCTCGGTGGAGCAGAACTTGAACACGAGCGGGTCCGGGAGGTCCTCGTGCGACCCGAGCCAGACTTCGCCGGCGCCGCCCTCGCCAAGGCGCTCGACGAGGCGCCATCGGGTGCCCGGCACGGTGGCGTCGGCTTCCGGAACCCAGCGCGCGGGTGGCATCTCGCGAGGGGAGAGTTGCGCCGCCACCCGGGAGATTGCGCGTCCGAGCGCGGCCACCGAGAAGTAGCGATCGGCGGGATCCCGGCGCACCGCGCGCGCCACGAGTTCGTCGAGGTCCGGGGGGCAGTCGGGAATCAGGGATGCCAGTCTGGGGACGGGATCCTCGAGCACGGCCCGCCGCATTTCGGTGATGGACGTGCCGTGGGGGAATTCGAACAGCCGCCGGCCCGCGAGGAGTTCGAAGAGGATGGCGCCGAGGGCGTAGACATCGACGCTTTCGCCGCTTCGAAAGTCGAGGTCGCGACCCAGGTGCTGTTCGGGCGCGGCGTACTGGGGTGTTCCGGAGAAGGCGGTGGGCTCGTCGCCGTCCGGGGTTCCGACGAGCCGGGCGATTCCAAAGTCGAGGACCACGGGTGGTCCATCCTCGCGGACGAGGATGTTGGCCGGCTTCAGGTCGCGATGAAGGATGTGGCGGTCATGGGCGGCCTGGATGGAGGAGCAGACGGCGGCGACGATTTCGAGAACGCGGCCGCGGTCGTGGCGATGGGGGTGTTCGCGGGCCCAGCGGCCCAGGGGGATTCCGTCAACCAGTTCCATGGCGAAGTACGGGATGTTCCCGTGGCGGGGGTCGTCATGGAATCCGGCGTGGAAGATGCGGACGATGCCGGGATGATTGAGTTGTCCGAGGGTGCGGATTTCGTCGACGGCATAATTCCGGAGGGAGGGTGAGACGAGGAAGGGATGGATGATCTTGAGGGCCACCTCGCGCTCGATGGTCCGCTGGGTGGCGCGCCAGACGGTTCCCATGCCGCCTTCGCCGATCTTCTCGTGAAGCGTGTAGTTGCCGTCGATCACGGATCCCGGACCGAGGCCGGGTGCGGGAGGCGGGAGTGTGTGCCAGGCTCCGAGCAGGCTCAGGACGGTTCTTGTTTCGCCGGCGGCCGCGAGTTCGGCGAGCCGCGCCGCGGCGCGATCCGGTTCAAGGCCCGACAAGTCCCTGGCCAGCTCCTCGACCCGGCACCACTGCGCCTCGACCGGGATTTTCATGGTTCAGCACGGGTGTTCGGTGTCGGCGATGAATTTTCCGAGCAGGACCCGGGCTCGTTTCAGGGCGCGATCGATGGTCTTCTCGCTCACCTCACCGAAGCGGGCCATCTCCGGCACGGAATAGCCGAAGTAATAGTGCTGCTGGATCAGGTCGGCGAGGTGCGGTTCGGCCGCCTCCAGGCGCGCCAGGGCTTCTTCGAGGACGAGCACCCGTTCGGGGCGTTCGTCGGCTTCCGCCGGAAGGTCCCGGAAGACGGCCTCGTCCGGCGGCAGGTAGACCACCAGGTTTCGACCGCACGCCTGGCGACGGCGGGCATGGTCGATGAGGGCGTTCCGCATGGCCCGAGCGGTCGACGCGAAGAAATGGGCGCGGTTCACCCATCGGAGCTCGGTCCAGTCCTGCTCCTTGAGTTTCACGCGTCGCAACGCGGTCATCGCGAGGGCGGTCGGCGTGTAGGTGTGATGATGCGACTCGGTGCTCAGAAGGCGCGCCGCCACGCTTCGGAGTTCGCTTTGGAGGTTGCGAAGGTCGTCCTGGGTGATGCACTCCGACCCGGTGGGTTCTGGATCTGACATGGGCTGGGGCGGGGGGTGGGGGACCCATGGGGCCCATGAGACCGATGGGACGGATGGGACCTAGGGGACGGATGGAACCCGATGTTCAGGTGGCGATGGTGACCAACCAGGCAACGCCGAAACGGTCGGTGAGCATGCCGAAGCGTTCGGACCAGAAGGTTTTCCCAAGGGGCATGGTCACGTTGCCGCCTTCGGCGAGCGCGGCGAAGACGCGATCGGTATCCTCGACGGTGGCGAGCGCGATCGAGAGCGAGAATCCCGCGAATTCCTTGGAGTCCCCGCAGCCATCGGACGCCATGATCAGGGAGCCTCCCACGCGGAAGGACGCGTGCATGACCTTGTTCTCATATCCCGGGGGGAGGGCACCGGGCGGCATGGGATCGGGGCTGTCCTTGAACTGCATGACCATCTCGATCTGGGCGCCGAGGGCCTTGCGATAGAACTCGAGGGCTTCCTCGCAACGTCCGCCGAAGAAGAGGTAGGGCTGAATGATGCGGGCTGTCGTCGACATGGGATGGTTCCTTTCTGAAAAGAGAACGGGATCCCCAGCCGGATTCAACCCTGGAATCGAGCCCGGCGGGATCGTGACATCCCGACAACGCGATTGTTCCGGGATGGGGACCCATCCTAAACTTGGTGATGGTTCCCAATCTTTTCGGACTCCCTGGTCCCGGGACCGCGTTCGTCCTGATCTCCCTGTTCCTCGGTGTTGGTTCGGTGGACGCGGCCGAAGGGGCCGACGGGACTCGCTCCGGGCGTGTGGAGCGCCCCAACGTGGTGGTCATTCTGGCGGACGACGCGGGCTGGGGAGACTATGGCGTCTCCGGAAACACCCAGGCACAGACGCCGAACCTGGATTCCTTGGCGCGCCGTGGGGCGTCGTTGGACCGGTTTTTCGTGTGTGCGGTTTGCGCTCCGACCCGGGCAGAGTTCCTGACCGGGCGCTACCATTCGCGCGGCGGGGTTCGGGGGGTCTCGACGGGCCAGGAACGGCTGAACACGGACGAGAAGACCCTGGCGGACGCCTTCAAGGCGGCCGGTTACGCGACCGGGGCGTTTGGCAAGTGGCACAACGGATCCCAGGGTCCGTACCATCCCAACGCGCGGGGTTTCGACGAGTACTACGGGTTCACGTCGGGACACTGGGGGGAGTACTTCGATCCGCCTTTGGAGCGCAATGGGCGTCCCGTACGGGCCAAGGGCTACATCGCGGATGAATTCACCGCGAAGGCGATCGAGTTCATCGAACGGCATCGGAATCGGCCCTTCCTCTGCTACTTGCCCTTCAACACGCCGCACTCTCCGTGGGCGGTTCCGGAGGAATACTGGCGGCGCTACAAGGACCTGCCGCTCGGACTGCGAGCGACGGACGGTTCGCGCGAGCGCGACGATGCCACGCGCTGCGCGCTGGCCATGATGGAGAACCTCGACGCGAACGTCGGACGGGTCCTTCGGCGTCTCGATGAACTGGGCGTCGGAACCAACACGCTCGTCGTCTACTTCTCGGACAACGGCCCGAACACGCACCGCTGGAACGGCGGGATGAAGGGAATCAAGGGTTCCACGGACGAGGGCGGGCTTCGTTCGCCCTGTTTCATCCGATGGCCGGGGGGCGGAATCCGTGCCGGCACGCGGGTGGACCGGATCACCGGCGCGATCGACCTGCTTCCCACGCTCTGCGCGTTGGCGGGGGTTTCGCGGCTGGGAACCCACCCGCTCGATGGTCGCGACCTCTCGCCGCTCCTGTTGGGGAGTGCTGGGGATTGGGAGGAGCGCCTTCTCTTTTCCCATCAGAACGGCCAGGTGAGCGCTCGGTCGCAGCGGTATCGCCTCGACTCGAAGGGCGCGTTGTTCGACATCGGCGCCGACCCGGCTCAGGCCGTCGATTTGGCGTCGCGGCGACCTGACGTCCATCGCGCGATGTCGGAAGCGGTGGCCCGGTGGCGGGAAGAAGTGCTTCCCAAAGGTCCGGACGACCGGCCGATTCCGGTCGGGTACACCGGCCTTGCGAGGACACCTCTCCCGGCCCGGGACGGAGTGCCGCACGGGGGCGTGAAACGGAGCGCGCCGGCGCCGAATTGTTCGTACTTCGTGGAGTGGCGGGGTCTCCCGGATCGGATGACGTGGGACGTGGAAGTGACCGAGTCCGGCGAGTTTGAGGTCGAGATCCAGTACACCTGTCCGTTGGAGGACGCGGGTTCGATGATTGAACTCGGGTTCAAGGACGCGCGGATCGTCGGCAAGGTGGCGCCCGGTTGGGATCCGCCCTTGTACACGAACCAGGACACCCTTCCGCGTCCGCCGGCGGAGTCGCGAATGAAGGAATTCAGCATTCTGCGTCTCGACCGGATCCGCCTGGAACAGGGGAGGGGTGAACTGACGCTGAAAGCGCTGGAGATTCCGGGTCGGTCGGTGATGGACGTCCGGCAGATCGATCTCATCCGGGTCCGGTGACCCCGGGAACGGGTTTTCAACCACGGAAGGCGCGGAATGAACGGAAAGGGAGGGATTCGGAAAGGTGGAGGGGATTCGTTGGGCGGAACCGCCTCCAGAATCCACTTTCAACCTTTCTTTTTTTCCCTTTCGTGGGTGTTGCCGCGGTCTTGACGCGAACGCGAACCGGGATGGCGCCGGGTCAGTCCGCCGAATCGTCGAGTCGGGCTTCGGGGAAGCGGTTGCGGATCTCCTGGTGGATGCGATGGAGCTCGTCGGGCGGGTAGAGGCGGCGGGGGATGCGGCGCTTCACGGCGGCGGCGAGTTCGAGCCAATCCTCGAGGGGTGGTTGCTCGACGTCCTGCCAGAGGTCGTACCGGCGCTGGCGCGTTTGGAAGGACCAGTTTCCACCAAACCGGCGGGCGGTGACTTCGACCTTCTCGCCGTCCTCGTTCCTCCGGGTCCAGCCGATTTCGGATTTGATCGCCATGGGGCGGTTGGGGTGGCCGATGAGGCGGACAGGTTGCCGGGTGGACGGATTGGGGGCGTTCGTCGATTGGCGATCGATCGACTATTCGGGAAGATCGACGGAAGCGACGGCCATGGCGGCGATTCCCTCACCGCGGCCGATGGAACCGAGGCGTTCGTTGGTGGTCGCCTTGATGCCGACCCGGCGGACGTTGAGGTTCAGGGCCTCGGCGACGTTGAATTTCATCTTCTGAAGGTGCGGGGCGATCTTCGGTTCCTCGGCGAGAACCGTGGCATCCACATTGATGAGGCGCCCCTGGTGGAACGTGACCTGGCGGGCCACCTCCTCGAGGAAGATCCGGCTGGCGACATTCTGCCAGCGGGGGTCGGTGTTCTTGAAATAGTGGCCGATGTCGGGTTCCCCGAGCGCGCCGAGAATGGCGTCGCAGATGGCGTGCATGAGGACGTCGGCGTCGGAATGTCCCGCGAGTCCCTTCGGGTGGGGGATCTGCACTCCGCCGAGAACGAGTTTGCGGTTCTCCACCAGCGGATGGATGTCGTAGCCGATGCCCACATGGATCATGGGGCGAGGCTAGCGGACGGATCGGGACCGAAAAGGGAATTTCGGATTCGGCGGGGTGGAAATCGCGGTGAGCGAACGGAAGGGCGACGGGATCGGGGGCTCATCTCCGTTTTGTGGGTGGGCCTGCACAGTCGGGATCGGGGTCGGAATCTGTATTGTTCAGGGTCCGACGCTCCGATCTCGGTTGAGAACGCGAGTGTCCAATTCGATTCCGATTCCGACCCCGACAGCGAACATCGCTGGAGCGCCGACAACTCGGAGAAGGGCCCCGGGATGGTTCCTCGATATTTCCGGTGGGGCATCGGCTCAGCCGATTCACGCCTGGGGCTTGGGTCGCTCCTAGCGGAGCTGAAGATCCTCAATATTCCGCGCGCCTATAAACAGGGCGGCCCTACGGGCCTCGGGAGGCGCACGGTTCCCTTGAACAGGCGTGCCCGTGGGGAATCCTGGCTGAAGCCCCGTCAGGGGCGATCTGTCTATAGCAGGCCGACACCCAAGTTTCCCCCAAGCTCCGTAGGAGCGGCCCGTTCCGACGGCGTCTCACGTTGATTCCCGGCGATCTCAGCCCATCGACTGGAATCATCGAGGAACCCCCGGGATCGGCTCTATTGGGTTTCGCCCTTGGTGACGTGGAGGAACACCTTCTCCAGTCCCATTTCGTCCTCATAGAACTCGAGCAACCGGACGCCGCCCTGGACCAGGGATTCCGGGATGAAGGTGGGATCGGTGTCGTGGCTGGCGAGCGTGATCTTGATCCGGTCCTCGAACGTCTCCGCGGATACGACCCCGGGCTGGCTTCGGAGCAGCGCCAGGGCGGGTTCCTGCTGCTCGGGTTTGGGGCGGACCCAGAAGATGGCGGTGTCGGCGATCTGCTGGCGGGCGCCCTGGACCGGCCCGGCATAGATGAGTTTGCCCTTCTCGATGATGGCGACCCGGTTGCAGAGGGTCTGCAACTCGCTGAGGATGTGGGACGAGATGATGATGGTTTTGCCGAGGCGCTGGAGTTCCTGGAGGATCGCCATCATCTCGATGCGGGCGCGGGGATCGAGGCCGCTCGCGGGCTCGTCGAGGAGGAGGAGCTTGGGATCGTGGATGAGCACGCGGGCGAGTCCGAGGCGCTGCTGCATTCCGCGGCTGAGGGCTCCGATGAGGGTCCCTTTCTTTTCGGTGAGGCCGACGAGTTCAAGGACGTCGGCGACGGTTTTTTCGCGTTGGGCCGAAGGGATGCGGTAGCAGGCGCCGAAAAAATCGAGGTATTCGGTGACCTCCATGTCCTTGTAGACGCCGAAGAAGTCCGGCATGTAGCCGATGATATGGCGGACGGCGTCGGCCTGGGTGACGACATCGTGGCCGAAGACGGTGGCGGAGCCGCTGGACGGGACGAGGAAGGTGGCGAGGATTCGGAGCGTGGTGGTTTTGCCGGCGCCGTTGGAGCCGATGAATCCGAAAAGGTCACCCTGGTTGACGGTGAGCTGGAGTCCGCCGAGGGCGACCAGGGATCCGTAGACCCGGGTGAGTCCGTTGGTTTGAACGGCGGCGATGGGTGGGGGATTCGAGGAGCTCATGGAGCTTCGGAAGCTTCGGGGGCGGTGGACGGTGATCGGCCGGCGAGGGCGATCCGGACGACGCTGTCGCGCTGGCTGCGGGTCGGCGTGAATCGGTGGATGGGAGCCGCGACGGATTGGCCCGGGGCCCACGCGAACACGATCGCTTCGCCGCGTCGAACGAGGTGATCGACCCCGAACGAGGCGTGGGACGCGAAGCTTTCCCCGCGATCCTGACGTGATCCGCGGAAGCGATCGACGAACGAGGCGAGAATGACGCCGTCGAGGTTTCTCTCGATCTGTCCGGAACGTTCGCCTCCGAAGGCGAATCGGCGTTGTTGGACTACGTTGTAGGTGTGCGGAAGCTGCCCCAGGAATTCGTCGAGCGGCCTTCCCGTGCCGGCGGCGAGGGGACTCTCCAGCCGTCCCTTGGCGGGCAGTTCGCCGAGATCATGAAGCCGCCCCTCGTAGGCGACGGTCACGGCGGTGAATCGGAGATCGGAATTGTTTTCCAGGATCAGTTTCGGGTCGGAGTCCGGCGATTCCACCCGGCCCGTGAGAAGCGCTGGCGCGAGTTCGATCCAGTCACTGGAATAAAGCTGGCTGACCCAGATCGGAATGAACAGATCGGCGGCGAATCCTTTCGCGGCATGCTGGAGGACGAGCCTGCCGGAGTCGCCGCGCCCGGTGCCGCCCTCCTGGAGTTCGGCGCGGAAGGCCGCGAAAGGTTGTTCGCTGGCGACCTTGTATCGCGTGTTGCCCGGCGAATAGACCGAAACCCAGGTCCGGCCCTGGAGCAGGGCGCCCTGGCCCCGGGGCAATTGGTCGACGACCTGGATTTCGTTGAGTTCCAGGTCGCCCGCGCGGAGCCGGTATCCGATGAAATAGATGAGCCCGGAAAAGACGATGACGTAGACGGGGAAGGTGACCCAGGTCCACATCTGCTTGCCGAGTCGTTTGAGAACGACCTGGTCGATCGGTCCGATCACCGCGAGATAAACCACCAGGAGGAGGAGGAGCGCGGCGACGGGCAGCTTGCGGACCTGCCGGCTGTCGAGCATGGCGCCGAACAACCCGTCGATGCTGGCGCCGCCCCACCGCAGGTTGGCGGATTCCAAGAGCAGATCGGACGGAACACCCACCAGGCGGGCCCAGAACCAGGTGCGGTTCTTCCAGGATCGGAACGGTTCGTGCTCGGGGCTGAAGGTGAGCACCGTGAGCGTGCCACGTCCGCGGGGCGCGCTGACCACGAGGGGGGAATCCCCCAGCGACAGCAGGACGAGGCCGTCGGTGACCCGTCCCTGGACGACGGGCATTTCGGCGCTCTGGAAATCGTCCGCCGATCCCAGGGTCGTGTAGGGATCGATCGTTTCGGCGTTCCTTCGGCGGCGCTGCTGGTTGGGAGTCGGGGGAAGGCCACCGAGGGATTCTCCCGGCTGCATCGATGCCGAAGGCAACCGAACGGGGGAAGGACCGCCGCGGACCCAGGCCTCGATCCGTCCGCCGTTCAGCTGATTGGTGATGGATTCCGGTTCGAACGGGAGAATCGAGCGTAGCCACGGAAGCGCGGTCACGTCGGTGGGTTGTTCGAGGGCGACGATGAGATGACCGCCGTGGTGCATCCACGAGAGGAGGGCGTCGGTTTGATCGGCTTTGAGGTCGACGGCCTTTTCCGAATTCAGGTAGCAGGCGCTCATGCCCTCGAGGGCGATGGGATTGGACGGAAGATAGTCGGACTGGAGGCGGGAGACCGCGGGAAGAAACTCGGTTGCGCGGTTGTCGATGGCGGGAAACGAGGGGAGTCCGCCGAAGGTCCGGGGAAGCGCGCCGAGCAGGGGGATGTGCGGGGCGAGGTCCTTGGGCTGGATGCCGCCCCGTTCGGCCAGGATCTTGCCCGCCGGATCCAGCAGGTGGGCGTCCCAGCGGGAGTACCGGCCTCCCGAGGGAAAGATCGGCAGGACGA
Source organism: Limisphaerales bacterium (assembly GCA_050250555.1). GTDB lineage: Bacteria > Verrucomicrobiota > Verrucomicrobiia > Limisphaerales > CAIMTB01 > CAIMTB01. The sequence continues at coordinate 51,615 of JBFWOK010000012.1, read as the reverse complement.
CCCGCTTGCGGGTTCCGGTGGGAAGCTCGATCGCGAACTGGTGCCGCTGGCTGTTGAAGGCGTTCTCCGGTCCGATCACGACCGTTCCGGTGAACGCGGGCCCGTCGTTCATGATCTCGAAGGCGACGGGAAACCAGTGTCCTTCACGGACGCGGTCGTCGAAGCCCAGGAAGACGTCGAACTGAAGTTCGGCGCGGACGGCCGGGCTGGCGGCGATTCCGGCGATGACCGCGAGCCATGCCAGGAGGAGGGCGCGGAGCCGGAAGGCCAAGGAAAGCGCGTCGAGGGCCTTTGACCCGCGGGCTGGCTGGTGCTGGGGGTGGGCGACCATGACGCGTGTGACTCGCAGGTGATACGGGGCGAGTGCGGACGGCGCAAGGCGAGAAGGTCATTCCGGTGTTGGCATCCGCCAGGATTTCCACGGTGGAAAAGGGAGGCGGAGTCCGTTCAGGATTCCGTGGGGGAATCGCCTGACGCTGGGAGGGCGCGCTGGTTGGCTGTCGGACCCCGCTCCCACCCGGATAACGCGATGCGCGGACGAATCCTTACAGCAAAGCCATGGGGTCGGCGACGGCTGGTCCGATCACTTCCGAGTCTTCTCGAGCTTCTCGATCATGCGGCGCAGCTTCTTGAGCGCCACGGCTTCGATCTGGCGGATCCGTTCCCGCGTGACCCCGTATTCGAGGCCGATTTCCTCGAGGGTCAGTCCTTCGCCGCCGTCATATCCGAACCGCTTCCGGAGGATGTTCTGTTCGCGCGCATCCAGGGTATCGATCATTTTCTCGAGCATGTCCCGGATCGTCTTGTCCTCGAGTTCCCGATAGGGCGACGTCTGCTTTTCGTCGGGAACGATGTCCTTCAGCGCGTTCGAATCGTCGTCCCCGACCGGGGCGTCGAGTTGGGCGGGGCGGATGGCCGCGGAACGCCACTGGGTGACGCGGGTGGTGGTGATCCCGAGTTCCTCGGCGAGTTCCTCGTCGGTGGGTTCGCGACCGAAAATGTCTTCGAGTTGCGTCGCGACGCGGCGCATCCGGGCGATTTTGTCGACGAGATGGACGGGGAGGCGGATGGTTTTGCCCTGGTTGGCGAGAGCGCGCTTGATGGCCTGTTTGATCCACCAGGCCGCGTAGGTGGAGAGTTTGCCGCCTTTCGACGGATCGAACCGTTCCACCGCCTTCATCAATCCGATGTTGCCTTCGTTGATGAGGTCGAGGAGGGGGAGCCCGTAGTTCTCGTAGTCGTGGGCGATCTTCACGACCAAGCGCAGGTTCGCCTTGATCATGTGTTCCCGGGCTTTTCGGTCGCCGACCTTGATCCGGGCCGCAAGATCGATTTCCTCCTGGATTGACAGGAGCGGGACTTCTCCGATCTCGCGCAGGTAAAGCCGGTACGCGGTGTCGCCGTCATAGGAATCGCGGCGTCCGGCCGCCGCCGGCTCCGGTTCCTTCACGGACCGGGCCGGCCGGGCGGGGAACTCATCGGTCTCGACCGGGTTCCTGCCGGGCTTCGTCGCGGAGTCTTGCTCCCGGGGCGCGGGCGCGGGATTCGCGGCCTGTCGGGAGGTTCCGGGGTGGACGGTGGTTGGGGCAGCGTCCTTGGACTGTCGGCTTCGCGGGGATCGTCGCGCCTGGATTCCCGCCTTGCCGTTGGGCTTGGCGGGGTTGGCGGAGGCATGCCGTTGGGCTTTCGGGACGCGCGCGGTTTTCATGGGTGGCAACGTGTGCGGGAGGATAGAGGGCGCACCGGCGCGAGTCCACCGTGGGGGGGGAGTTCGAAATTGCCTTCGAACGGCTCCAGATCTCTCGTTGCGCGGGTCGTGGAATCCGGGTAGGAACCACGAATTCATGAACCCCTTTTGCCAGCCGCACGGTGGCTGCGGCCATGCCGACGCGACGTTCTTCGGAGCGCCGTCGGGTCTTCCCTCCACGCGTCGGCGACGGTCCGGTGGATTCACGCTGATTGAATTGCTGGTCGTGATCGCGATCATCGCGATCCTCGCGAGCATGCTTCTCCCCGCGCTGGCCAAGGCCAAGAGCAAGGCGCAGGGGATCAAGTGCCTGGGCAATCTGAAGCAGTTGCAGCTCGCGCACCTCCTCTATCCGGATGACAACCAGGACTACCTGACGAAGCCCGGCAACAGCGCCACCGAAAAATACGCGTGGGTCGCGGGATGGCTCGATTTCAACCCCGCCACCCGTGACAACACGAACAAGCAGGATCTCCTGGACCCCGCGAAGGCGATGTTCGCGCCCTACATCCCCTCCGCGGAGGTCTACAAGTGTCCCGCGGACCAGAGCACGGTGACGATCCGGGGGCAGAGGATCTCGCGGGTTCGAAGCATGGGCATGAGCCAGGCCATGGGCGGGCCCGGCGGTTGGCTCGCTCCGCCGAGCTACAACGAGGGCCAGACGAAATACCGCGTCTACATCAAGTCCACCGACTTCGGCGTTCCCGGCCCGTCGCAGTTGTACGTCCTTCTCGATGAGCATCCCGACAGCATCAACGCGGGCGGTTTCGCGAACATGATGGTTGAGAGCCCGGGTTCGGCGAGGATCATCGACTTTCCCGCGAGCTACCACAATGGGGCCGCTGGAATCACCTTCGCCGATGGTCATGCCGAGATTAAAAAGTGGGTCGACGGACGGACCAAGCCGCCGGTCCGCAACAACGGCCAGCTGACGCTCAACGTCGCCTCGGCCAACAACCGGGACATGATCTGGTTGTCGGACCGGACGTCCGTTCCCCGTCAGTAGTTGGCCTGGGAATCGCGATCCTGATTCCAGGACCAGGACCAAAGAGCGGAACCCGACTGGTTCCTCGCCATTTCCGGTGGGTGATCCGCTCAACCGATTCACGCCTCGGGGTTGGGTCACTCCTAGCGGAGCTCAAGAATTTCAACGGGCCGCACGCCTATAGACAGGTCGGCCCTACGGGCCTTGGATGGCACACGGTTCCCTTGAACGGGCCTGCTCGTGGGCAATTCTGGCTACAGCCCCGTGAGGGGCGACCCGTCTATAGCAGGGCGACACCAAAGTTTCCCCAAGCTCCGTAGGAGCGGCCCATTTCGGCGGCGTCTCCCGGCGAAGCCCGGTGCCGTCGACGCATCCACCGGAAACATCGGGGAACCACCCGACTCGGGCTCGACCCCGCGGGCGCGCACCGGCCACCCTCGCGCATGGTCGCCGCCGTCATCGTCGCCGCCGGATTGGGAAAACGATTCGGACCCGACACCGACAAGCTGTTCCTCGAGGTCGCCGGGCTTCCCGTCGTGGCGCACACGTGGCGGCGCTTCGACCGTTGCGAGGTCATCGATGAAGTCGTCCTCGTGATCCGCGCCGGGTTGGAGTCGGCCTTTCAGGACATCGGCCGGACCCTGTCCCTGGCCAAGCCCTGGCGCCTGGTTTCGGGCGGCGATGAACGCCAGGATTCGGTCTGGAACGGAATCTCCGCGGTGTCGAAGGGCGTCGACGTCGTGGCGATCCAGGACGGGGCCAGGCCCTGCACGGCGCCGGAGGTGATCGCGGAGACCGTCGTGGCCGCGAGGGAGGTGGGCGCCGCCGTGGCGGCCCAACGGGTGACCGACACGATCAAGGAGAGCGGCGACGGGTTGACCATCGACCGCACGGTCGATCGTTCTCGGCTTTGGGCCGTCCAGACACCCCAGACGTTCCGGACGGAGATCATCGTTCGCGCGCTGGAGGCTGTTCGAAATCAAGGCGCCCGCGTCACCGACGACACCGCCGCCTGCGAGCGTCTTGGGATTCCGGTCAGGCTGGTCGAATCGAAAGCTCCCAACCCGAAGGTGACCTACCCAGGGGACCTTCCCTTCGTGAGATCCCTGCTGGGGTGATCGGCGGCGCGGACCGGAATCCCGGTTCGGATTCAGACTCGGGCTCGGACACCCAGCCAACCCGGGATTCGAGCGCTTGCGGGCCCGGGTTCCGCCCCCTACGGTGCGGCGAGTCACGGATGTGAATCTGCCGCCATGAACCGCCGCCGCCGTTTGATCTTCGGATTGGTCGCCCTGCTCCTGCTGGCCCACCTCGGGACGGGCTTGCAGTTGTACCTGGGAGAAGCCCGCGCCGCCGAGCGGGACGACGCCTACCCACAGCTCGCGCTTTTCTCGCGGGTCCTTCAGCTGATCAAGAAGGACTACGTCGACGGAGGCGATCTGACCTACAAGGAACTCGTCTCCGCCGCGGTGCGCGGAATGCTGGATTCGCTCGATCCCCACAGTGAATTCCTGGAACCCGACAAGTACGACGAACTCAAGACCGACACCGAGGGCGAGTTCGGCGGTCTCGGAGTCACGGTTTCCCCGCGCGAAGGGAAAATCCACATCGTCGATGTCGTCGACGACACGCCGGGCGACCGCGCCGGTCTCCTGGCCGGGGACCAGTTGGTGGCTGTCGAGGGTGATCCGGTGCGCGAATGGTCGGTCGGCGAGGTCGTTGGCCGCCTGCGGGGAAAGCCGGGAACGGAGGTTCAGCTGACGACGTTCCGTCCGAGCACCGGGGAGACCTCGGAGCACCGGTTGACGCGGGCCGTGATTCCGATTCACACGATTCGCGACCTGAACTGGAAGCGGAAGTTTCCATTGCTGGAGGACGGCATCGGGTACCTTCAGATCACGCAGTTCGGCGAGAAGACCTCCGCGGAAATGGACGCCGCCCTGGAGAAGATGGCGGACGCCGGGATGAGCGCTCTCATCCTCGACTTGCGCGACAACCCGGGCGGATTGCTCGAATCGGCGGTTCGGATCTGCGACAAGTTCGTCAAAAAGAACGACCTCGTGGTCTCGACCGAGGGACGCAATGGAGCCCAGCAGGCCGAGTTCCGGGGCACGGGACGGGGACGGTACCAGAAGCTGCGGCTCGCCGTGCTCGTCAACGGGGGAAGCGCCAGCGCGTCCGAGATTCTCGCCGGCTGCCTCCAGGACCTGAAACGCGCGCGGGTTTTCGGGGAACAGACCTTCGGCAAGGGATCGGTGCAGAGCATCCTTCCGCTGCAGGACGGCACGGCCCTGCGTCTGACGACCGCGAAGTACTACACACCGAGTCACAAGGTCATCCACGAGTATGGCATCACGCCGGACAGCATCGTCGACATGACCGAGGCCGAGGAACGCGATCTCCTGTACCGCCGCCAACCCGGAGGACTCGACCTCTTGGATGAGGCGGGCCGGGAACGGGCGCGGAAGGTCCGTGACCTGCCCCTGGAACGGGCGATCGACTACCTGCGCGGCATGCGGATCCTCGCGGGCAATCCCATTCCCAGGGCCTGAGCCCGAGCCCCTGGGGGAACCGCGCCGGGACGGGTCCGCCCTGCCGGCCGGGTTGGTGGCTTCCGCGACGCGATGGCGCGCCGGCCGGACACACTGCAACACGGCACGCAATCCACCCATTCCCAACCCAATCCTCCTCAACCGCTCGCGACGTGCTCCTCCTGGCGATCGAAACCTCATGCGACGAAACCAGCGCGGCGATCGTCCGTGACGGGGTGGTCCTCTCGAACGTCGTCGCCTCCCAGGTCCGGCTTCACGCGGAATACGGGGGAGTCGTTCCCGAACTGGCGACGCGCGAGCACCTCAGGAATCTGCCGTGTGTCGCGCGGGCGGCGTTGGACGAGGCGGGGACCGGGGTGGAGTTCCTCGAAGGGATTGCGGCGACGCTGGGACCCGGCCTTCCGCAGGCCCTCATGACCGGTTCGCGATTCGCGGCCGGCGTCGCCATGGCTCGGGGGCTGCCCTTCATCGGGGTGCATCATCACGAGGCGCATTTGTACTCCCCCTGGATTGCAGGATCGCCGTCCCGCGCCGAGTTCGACGCCTTCCAACCCAACGTTTCCCTTATCGCCAGCGGCGGGCACACCCTCCTCGTCCATGTGAGGGCCGAACTGGAGCACGAGGTGCTTGGGGCAACGCTGGACGATGCCGCCGGGGAGTGTTTCGACAAGGTCGCCAAGCTCGCTGGATTGCCGTATCCCGGCGGACCGGTCCTCGATCGTCTCGCCGCCGAGGGCGATGCCAAGGCCCACGAGTTCCCCCGGCCGCTTTTGCGGGAACCCGGAGACGACTTCAGTTTCAGCGGTCTCAAGACCTCGGTGCGTTACCTGCTCGAGCGATCGCCGGGATTGATCGCGTCGGAATCCGGGTTGCGCGACCTCTGCGCGAGCGTTCAGGCGGCGATCGTCGATGTGCTGGTCGGGAAACTCGTCCAGGCCGCCCGACGAATCGGTGTGAAATGGGTGACGGCGTCCGGCGGTGTCACCTGCAACCGGGGATTCCGGGCGCGGATCCAAACCCGGGCGGCGGCGGAAGGGCTGGGAGTTCGACTGGCGGAGCCGGGGTACTGCACCGACAACGCTGCGATGGTGGGGATTCTGGCGGAACGCCGATTCGCGCGCGGCGAAACGATGGGATACGACGAGGAGATTCGACCCGGCTGGAAACTCTGACCCTGAGAACGGCGGCGGAAACCGCGGAAGAAACGGAAGGCGCGGAATGAGAATTGGTTGAGGCGGGGGGCCGGGTCAGGTGGAACTCTTCCAGTCGAAGGCGTTCTTCTTGAGAGCGTAGATGTAACCCACGAAAAGGATCCCGAGGAAACTGACCATGGAACCGAAGATCAGGGCCGCGTTCTCGGCCAGCATCTCGCGGTAGACCACGGCCCACGGGTAGAGGAACACCACTTCGATGTCGAACAGGATGAACAGCATCGCGACCAGGTAGAACTTTACCGAGAACCGGGCCGAACCTTCGCCCTCCGCCTTCATCCCGCATTCATAGGCGGTGTCCTTCACGGCATTCTTCCGTGATTTGAACCCGAGCCAGACGGATGCGGTGAGCATGACCGCGGCGAACCCGACGGCGACGAGAACCAGGAGCAGGACCGGAACGTATTGCGCCAGTTGCGACGACATGCAGGCCGGAACGTAAGGGGCGCGGGGCGGAAAACAAGCGGTTTCCCGGTTGGGCGAATCGCGCATCCCGGGCGGGTGACGGACGCTTGCATGGAGCCCTTTGAGCTGCCTGGATTCGGCCTTGCCCTTGCCCTTGCCATCCGATCTCCAGAACCAGGGTGCGTGGCCGATTGGCCCGGACATCTTCGCGGACTCGCGTCGGGCGGTGTGGCTGGCGGCCGAGCGAACCGTCCTGGTGGCTGACGTTCACCTGGGGCACCTCTGGGTCGAGCGACAACGCGGAACACTTCTTCCCCTGGTTCCCGACGATACCCTCCCCCGTCTCGAAGCCCTTCGGTTGGCCTATCACCCGGACCGCTGGGTGTTCCTCGGAGACACCGTTCACGCCGTCGCGCAGAACACGGTCCTCGAGGACGAACTTCGGGAACTGCTCCGGTGGATCGACGGCGCGAACGTGACGTTCGTGCTGGGCAACCACGACGCGCGGTTTCCGGATTTGCTCCGCTCCCTCGGTCACGACGGCGCCTGTACCCGGTGCGCGACCGCGGGACCGCACGTCCTGGTTCACGGGGACTCCATGCCTTGGTCGAAGGTCGAGCCCCACCTGGGCACGGGCGGGCGAGTGTTCTACGGACACGAACACCCGGCGATGGTGCTCAGCGACGGCGTGGCGACTTCAGCCCGGGTTCCGTGTTTCCTCGTGGGGCCGGATCGGGTCGTCCTGCCGGCATTTTCGCGGTGGGCCGCCGGGCAGGTTTTCCCTTCGGAACCCTTTCTTTCCCCGATGTCGTCCTTGGACGGTTTCGAGCGGGCGGTCGCGATCCTGGGGGAACGCTTGCTTCCGATCCCTTGGCCCCACGGCGCCTGAGTGGATCCCTCCCGTGGTTGTTGGGAGGGGAATTGCGCGGTGTGGCCGGCGACTCTTCCCTCGGCCCGGGCCGGGCGGGGTCTAGGCTTCGCGCGCGGGAAGCTTCTTCTCGACGGGGTTGCGGTCGAGGGAGACGTACTTCGGGAGACCGCCTTCCATGGGAGGCTTCACCTCGCCTTCGATCAAAGGGGCGACGTACTGAATGAAGGTCTCGTTCGGGAGGAATCCGTCCTCGCTGATCCAATCCCGCGGGACGAAATGTTCGACATTCGCCACCTCCGCCAGCGGATGAAGGTCGGTGGTCCACTGGATCTTGCCGTCGCCGGTGAGAACGGCCCGGGTGTTGTCGCGGACGATCTTGACCATGTACCCGCTCTTGCCGCCGACGGCGGCCTTCACGGCGGCCTGGCCGCAGGCGAAGGCATTGTCGATGTCGATCTGGGCCGCGAGGTGGGCCGCGGCGCGTTGCGCGTAGCCGAGGAGGACGGTCCGCGTCTTGGTGTTCAATTTGCCCTGGATGAACTCCTTCAGTTTCTCGGCGGCGCCGGCGAGCACGGGATGACCGAAGGCGTCGAGACGGGACTTGTCGGCGCCGATCTCCTCACCGTGCTTGTTCTTGATGCCTTCGCCGACGACGACGACGCAGTACTTGTGGGCCGCGATGGTGGCTTGGACCCGGGCGAGGAATTCGTCGACGTCGTACTGGATCTCGGGAACCAGGATGATGTGGGGCGCGGCGGCGGGGTTTCCCCGTTTGGCGAGGACGGTTCCCGCGGCGATCCATCCCGCGGAGCGTCCCATGACTTCGATGATGCAGCAGGAGCCGTCATCGGTGGCCATGGAACCAACGTCGATGCCGACCTCCATGACCGTGGTGGCGGCGTACTTCACGGCCGATCCGTAGCCGGGGCAGGAATCCGTGAAAGGAAGATCGTTGTCGATGGTCTTGGGGACTCCGATCACGCGGAGTTCGTAGCCGCGGCGGACGGCCTCCTCATGGATCTTGTGCGAGGTGTCCTGGGAATCGTTGCCGCCCGCGTAGAAGAAATAGCGGATGTTGTGCGCCTCCAGGACCTGGAAGAGCCGGTCCATGTCCTGGGCGGCCTTCTCGGGCTTCTTCTTGAAGTCGATCTTGTAGCGGCAGGTGCCGAGGGCGGCCGCCGGTGTGAACTTGAGGCCGTCGATGGTCTTCTGCTTCTCGTCGTTCAGGTCGATGAGGTCCTCGTTGAGGATCCCGAGAATTCCATTCGACCCACCATAGATCTCCTCGATGCACTCGTGCTTGCCCGCCTCGGTGATGACACCGGCGACGCTGGCATTGATGGCGCAAGTGGGGCCGCCGGATTGGGCGACCAACAGGTTTCCAGTAAGTTCAGCCATAGTTCACGAGTTCACGGGACGGTCCGGCGGGATTTCACTTCCATCGGAAGACGAAAAAGCGCGTTCCCCAGCCCGTTCCGTCGCTCCGGCGACCATGCCGGACGGGGAGACGAAGCGTCAAAAAGTTAATTCTGCCGAAGCGGAAGGCCTGGGCCGGGTCCGGCCGGAGCCGCCCGGCCTTGAAAGCCGGCCCGCGCTGACGCCAAGCTCCCGCACCGATGTCCGAACCCCTGCGGCGCTGGACCGAGACCGCCGAAACATTCTTCCTCGAGGTCATCTTCGAGCAGCGACGCGGGCGCCTCGCGGGCGCCGTTCGGGGGACTCTGCGCGTCCTTTCCTACGGCTACCGCGCCGCGATCAAGCTCCGCCGCATCCTCTATGATTCCCGGATCGTCCGCGACACAACCCTCGGCGTGCAGGTCATCGCCATCGGGAACCTGACGGTCGGCGGCACCGGCAAAACACCGGTCGTCGAGAAATTCGCCCGCGAACTCAAGGATCAGGGCCGCAATGTCGCGATCCTCTCCCGCGGCTACCGTTCCAAGCCTCCGCCTCTGTCCCGCCGTTTCATCGACCGCGTGCTCATGCGGCGCGAACAGACCCCGCCCCGCGTGGTCTCCGACGGCAAATCGCTCCTTCTCGACTCCGAGAGCGCCGGAGACGAACCCTTCATGCTCGCGTCCAACCTCAAGGACGTGATCGTCCTGGTTGACAAGGACCGCGTGAAGGCCGGGCGTTACGCGATCGAGAAGTTCGGTTGCGACACCCTCCTGCTCGACGATGGATTCCAGTACTGGAAACTGCGCGGGCGCCGGCAGGACGTCGTTCTGATCGATTGCCAGCAGCCGTTCGGCAACCAGTTCCTCCTTCCGCGCGGCACCTTGCGGGAACCCCCCTCCCACGTCGCCCGGGCCGGCGTCATCTTCATCACCAAGAGCGATGGAAAAACCCAGGGTCTCCGCGAGCGGTTGGCCCACCTGAACCCCAGGGCCCCCGTCATCGAATGCGTCCATCACCCCCTGTATTTCGAGGACGTGTTCACCGCCGACCAGGTCGGCATTGAGTTCATCGCGGGCAAACGGGTGGCGGCCCTCAGCGGGATCGCCCAGCCCGAGAGTTTCGAGGCCGGACTCCGCAAACTCGGTTGCGAACTCGTCTACACGAAACGGTTCGCCGACCACCACCGCTTCACGCAGCAGGAACTCCTCAACGCCATCAACCGGTCCAAGAAGCGCATGGCCCAGATTCTCGTCACAACCCAGAAGGACGCGGTGCGCTTTCCCAAACTCGACCGGCGCGATCTCCCGATTTATTTCATGCGGGTCGAAATCAAGATCATCGCCGGCGCCAAGGATTTCCACGACTGCGTCGCCAAGATCTGCTTCCGCTGAACGCCGCGATGAGCGAGTGGCTGTTGATCCTCCTGGTCCGACTGGCATTGCCCGTCCTCCAGTCCATACCGCTCCCCTGGGTCGCCCGGATCGGCCGGGCCGGTGGCGCCGCCGCCTGGATCATCGACCGCCGACATCGAAGGGTCGCCCTCGCCAACCTCGAACGCTGCTTCGGCGAGCGCATGAACGCCGCCGAGCGCCGGACGCTCGCCCGCGAGAACTTCCTTCGGCTCGGCGAGAATTACGCCAGCGCCCTCCGCACTTCGACCATGACCTGGGACCAGATCGCGCCCCACGTCGATCTCACGGGATTGCAGGAAGCCAAAGCCGTCCTCGACCGGAACCCCGACCGGAGCGTCGTCGTCGCGATCGGACACTTCGGCAATTTCGAGCTCTTCACGTGGGTGAAGGTCGCCTTCCCCGGGGTTCAACTGGCGACCACCTACCGCGCGCTCCGACAGGAGTCCGCCAACCGAATGCTGCTCGCGCTCCGGCAACGAAGCGGCTGCCTTTTCTTTGAACGCCGACGCGAGGCCGCCGCGCTCCGCCGTGCGATGAGCGCGCGACGGACGGTGGTCGGGTTGCTCGCCGATCAGGCCGACACCCGCGGGGTCCGGGTTCCGTTTCTCGGATCGGACGCCTGGACCTCCACGGCTCCGGCCGTCCTTGCGCTCCGCTACGACTGCGTTCTCCTGACCGGCTGCTGCTTTCGGGTCGGGCCCGCTCAATGGCGCCTTGAAATGGGGGACGAAATCCCCACGCGGACCCCCGACGGCCGTCGGAGGAAACCCGCGGAAATCGCCACCGACATGAACCGCTCGTTCGAACGCGCGGTCCACCGCGACCCCGCCAACTGGTTCTGGGTCCACCGCCGATGGAAACCCGGTCCTTCGAAGCTTCCCGATCCTTCGGGCGTGCCGCTTCCGATCCGGACATGAACCCGCCCCGTCGCATCCTGGTTCGCGGAGTGAACTGGCTGGGCGACGCCGTGATGACCACGCCGGCGCTTCTGCGCCTCCGCGAAGCCCACCCGGAAGCCTCGATCACCGTCCTGACACCCTCCAAATGGCTGGACCTCTGGAAGGGCCATCCCGCCGTCGACGACCTTCTCGGCGTCGAATCCGGTGAAGGCGCCGGGTCCGTCGGCCGCCGGATTCGGACGGGCCGCTTCGACACGGCCCTCGTCCTGCCGAACTCGCCGCGATCCGCCCTCGAATGCTTTCTCGGACGGATCCCCCGAAGGATCGGTTTGAGGCGTCCATGGCGAAACCTGTTCCTCACCGAGGCGATCCCTCCGCGGTTGGAGTCCCGCGCCATGCGCAAGCCGTCCTTGGCCGAGATCCGGGCGCGTCTGGCGGGAAAGGGAATCGCCCGCCCTTCCGACGAGATTCGCCCCGAGGCCCATCACCTTCGCGATTACCTTCATCTGGCGGCCGTGTTGGGAGCGGATCCCACGCCGTTGCCGCCCCAACTGATGGTCGCGGCCGAAGAACGGCGGGCGGCCCTCGACGCTCACGGGGGAGGGAGTCGACGGGACGGATCGGGTGGGGGCACGGGCGCGGCGGCGGAGGGGGAATTTCTGTTGGGATTGAACCCGGGCGCCGAGTACGGACCGGCGAAGCGTTGGCCCGCGGAGCGGTTCGCGGCTGTGGCGAATGCCGTCGTGGAACGGTTGAGCGGGAGGGCGCGTTGGCTGCTGTTCGGTGGTCGCGGGGATCAGGCGACGACCTCGGCCATCGCGCGCGAGGTGTCCGGATCGGTGGATCTCGCGGGACGGACGACCCTGCGGGAACTGATGGCGCTCCTGGCGGCGTGCCGTGTGGTTCTGACCAACGACACGGGGCCTATGCATGTGGCGGCCGCGTTGGGGGTGCCCGTGGTGGTGCCGTTCGGCAGCACCTCCCCGGAAATGACGGGACCCGGCATGCCGGGGGATCCGCGGAACCACCTCCTTCGCGCGGGAGTGCCCTGCGCGCCGTGTTTCCTCCGCGAATGTCCGATCGACTTCCGGTGCATGAACGGGATTTCCGTGGCGCGGGTCGTCGATGCCGTCCTGGCGGCCGCGGGCGGAACCAGCGCCTGTTGAGCGCGATGAACGAAGCGCCGGCGCTGTGCGCTGTCGGGGTCGGAATCGGAATCGGAACCGGAATCGGAATCGGGATCGGGATCGGGATCGAATCGGACACCCCCGCTTTCAATCGAGATCCAATCGGCGGTCCCCAAACGACATTGACATCGATACCGATGCCGATACCGATACCGACCCCGACCGAGAAGGAACGCCTACGACTTGGAGAGGGTGCCGGGGTCAGACGCTCGTCGGGCAGACACGTTGACAAAAGGAAGGGGGGTGGTTTTGACTCGCGACGTCACGTTTCCGCCTTCGGAAATCGGTTAGGCGCGTTCGTCTATCGGTTAGGACACGGCCCTCTCAAGGCTGAAAGACGGGTTCGATTCCCGTACGCGCTACCACTTAACTTCTTGATCTTCAGCAGATTACGGCGATCGGCTCCGAAAGTGCATGACGGATGTATGACGTTTGGTCATACGATTCCGGCGTGAAACGTAAGGCCGCCGCCCCCGGAAAACCCGTCACCGTCTCGTTCGGCGCCTTCACCGCCCGGATCTATTCCACCCCCGTACGCGGCAGTCCTCGATTCACTCTCGCCTGGTCGGATCCGGTCCGCGGGAGGATCCGAAAGACCTTCGCCACCTTCGAGGCCGCCAAGTCGGAGGCGGAGCGGACCGCCAACGCCTTCCTTCGAGGAGACACCGAGGCGGCCGGCTTCACTGGAGCCGATCGCGCCCGATTCGCCGCCGTCCTTGAAACCGTCCGCCCCACCGGAATCCCGGTGGAAGTGGCGGTCGCCCAATTCGCGGAGGCCCACGCCATTCTCGGAGGCAGGTCCGTCGTGGATGCGGCTCGGGACTTCGCCCGCCGACATCGATTAGATCTCCCGGCTGTGCCGGTCGCCGATGCCGTGGCGGCGTTCGTCGAGGACCGTGCCAAGGCTGGCGCCTCGAAGCGCTACCTGCAGGACCTCCGAACCCGACTTGTGCACGGGTTCGCCTCCGCCAATGGGGTGAACCTCGGCGACTTGACCCCGGATCGAGTCCGCGAGTGGTTGGATGGCGCCGGCGGCGGACCGAGACACCACAACAACAACCTCGCCGCGGTCCGAACGCTGGTCCGGTTCTGCATTGGGCGACGGTGGTTGCCCAAAGACGTGGACCTTCTCGAGGGCGTGACGAAACGGAAAGCCGACGCCGAAGCCATCGAAATCTGGACCCCGGAAGAAATGGCCGCACTTCTGGCGAATTGCCCGACCGTTGCCGTTCCGGCCATGGCGATCTCCGCCTTTGCCGGGCTCAGGAACGCCGAGGTCACGCGGCTCGACTGGAAAGAAGTCCGCCTCAACGACGGCTTCATCGAAGTGCCCGCGATGAAGGCCAAGACCGCCTCGCGTAGGTTGGCCCCGTGTCCGGCGAACCTTGTTGCGTGGCTGACCCCTCATGCCAAGAGCGCCGGCCCGGTCTGGCCCCACCACAACAACACGACGCACAGGGCCTACGGGGAAGCCGCGCAGGCCGCGGGTCTGACCTGGCGCGAGAACGCGCTGCGCCATTCGTTTGTCTCCTACCGCCTCGCCGAAATCCAGGACGTGGCAAGAGTCGCACTGGAGGCCGGGAACAGCCCCGGAATGATCTTCGCGCATTACCGAGAGTTGGTGCGCCCTGCGGATGCGAAGCGCTGGTTTGCCATTCGGCCGGGCAAGGACTCGCGTCCGACCCAGCAAGAAGACGCTATTTCCCGAGAGAATTCCGCTTGACGCGAAATCGGGCGGATTTCGCGCGTTGGCTCGGAAATTCTGGGCTACTCCTTGGCCACGCCTCCGCGACTGTCGGTCCAGATCGCGCCCGAAAGCCGGAGAATCGCGTCTGATACTCTGCCGGCATGACTTCGCCGACGATCGAACCGCCCGCCGCGAACTCCTCGTTGCTGACCAAACGCGCCCTGGCCTCATTTCTCGGTGTCACCCCACGAACGGTCGAGATCTACCAGCGCCACGGACTCCCGTTCTACCGCCTCGGTCCCCGCCGAAACCGCTACGACCTCGGTGCCGTCCGCTCCTGGCTGGAACGCCGCTGCCGAGTCGAACGGATCGTTTAACAATCGTAGCCAGGGGTCGGGGCGAGCGATTTGAACCCGTTCGTCGGGCACTTTCTACCCTACCTTGCCCGTGGCTCCAAAAACACCTCGCTGCTCTTGACTCATTCCACCGCTGCTGCCGGTTATGCACCGTTTTGGACACTGTTCTATGCCCAATCCCGGACGAGCACTGGGGCACCGGGGTGAATCAGCTCCCGGTGAACCGCTGACAACGGCAGCAGCACGGAGCCGTAAAACGCGGGGATCAGTCCGATGTGCCCCCTGAGAATCAGGTAGTTGATCGGCCCGGTGTCCGCGACAACGATCATCGGGCACTCGGAAGGGAGGCGTTATCGAGCAGGTCCTCGGCGGCGGATTTGATGGGATACGGGACCCGGCTTTGGTGAAACAGTTCCTCCGCTTCGTGAAAGCTCAGCCCAAGGATCTCGGCGACCTTCCCGCGCGACAGCCGCCCTCGGGAGCATTCGTCGACGAGCAGTGCCTTCAGCGCCCGACGGGGCAGCGTCTCGGCAGCGTAGCCTAGGCTTCCGGCGATTGGATCCGGGATGGCGCTGCCATTCTCTCACCTTGGAGCTCTTGGGGGTTCCGACGGCTGGCCCTTGATACCAATCATGCGGGTGGGCGCTGGAAATGACCACGGCCGGATTGGAGGTGCTGAATCTGCTGTCGCAGGGCATGAACGCAGAGGAAATCGCCTCCCTCCGCAAATCGGCCGCCGGGGACAATCAACAAGAGGTGCGAGGCCATTCCTAAGAAGCCGGAGATGAAAAACATGCGACGTGTCATCACCCAGGTGACGCCTTGGTCTCGAATCCTGAGGACATTCTCCACTCTGTGGAAATCTGACGGGGCGAAATACCCCAAAAAGCCTGATGGCCAGGCATGGGATTTCTAACTCCCGTTTAAGGAATCCTGGCGACGGCAGGATTTTCGGACCCCCCGATGCTGCCGTCGGCATACGCATTTCTGCCCATGGACAGAACGAGCGCGGAAGCCGTAAAGCCTAGCGGCTAATCCGAGAAAGAAGGTCCCCACAATCGCTTCGCCTATCCCAGCATACCGACCTCGCGCGAACCAACCCTCCCTCCATTCTCAACAGCCGCATGGATCAACTCGCCTCCATCGTGTCGGCGCTGCGCTCGACGATCTTCATTGTTCTGGGAAGCCTTAAGGCCCTTTCTGCGACGCTCATTGCGCTGACGGCCTTTTCATCGGCCGCGCTTGCTCAGGATTTCCCGATCTTGGACATCAGCATTCGCCCGGATGGGCGGGCCATCGTGACGGTCGCTGCGGATGCCCAGCACTATTATCTCCTCTATCGCGGCGAAGTTGTGACGGACATCCGGATGGCCGTCGATGTGGGGGTGCCCACCCAAGCCTCCTTGCAATTGGTAGACCCAGATCCTGCCCCCGCGCACCAGGCCAGGTTTTTCAAGGTGGAACGCATCTCCCTGGCCAACCCGCGCGACACGGATGGTGACGGGATGAATGACGTGCTGGAGATTCAAGCCGGCACTGACCCGTTGCGGTCCGACACCGCCTCGTTAACTACCTTCATCAGTTCGCCCACGGCCGGCGAAGGGGACGTCTCTGTCACTAGGGAAACCATCCTGCGCTTCTCAAACCCGCTTGCGAGCGATGCCACGATTGGCAACGGAACTTTCTTCGCCAGCTACGGTGGACGGAAGCTGCTTTCCCGCGTTGAGCTTTCTTCCGACAAGCGCACCGCCACGCTCTTCTACCTCGAAACGGTTCCGGCCAGCGCGCGCATTCGCGTCACGTTTATGGGAGACTCCGTTCCGGACTTTCTGGGGCGGCCTGTGGATGCTGATGCGAACGGCATTCCCGGCGGCATTGCCGAGATCGATTTCGATACGCTCAGCATCACGCCCGTGGGCCAGACCGCCATTATCGGGCGCGTCTTCGCTTCTGAACTAGTGCCTGATCCCAATGGCACAGGCGCCACTGTCAACAAGCCGCTCGCGGGCGTTACCGTCACGGTGGATGGTGCGGAGGAAACATTGCGTGCCGTGACAGATGCTCTCGGAAACTTCACCCTTCAGCCCTGTCCGGCCGGGAAATTCTTCGTTCACATCGATGGCCGCACCGCGACGCTCAGCCAATACCCGAACGGCAACTACTACCCCTCAGTGGGAAAGCAATGGGAGGCGGTGGCCAGCAAGGCGGACAATCTCGCGGGCGGCACCGGCGAAATCTACCTTCCGCTCATCACCACCGGCACCTTGCAGCTAGTGAGCGCTACCGCCGACACCACGATCACTTTCCCGGCTTCGATCGTCGCTAGCAACGCCGCGCTAGCGGGGGTCTCAATCACGGTCCCGGCCAATGCGCTTTTCAGCGACAGCGGCACACGCGGCGGCCGCGTGGGCATTGCGCCCGTTTCTCCCAATCGGCTGCCAGGGCCATTGCCGCCGGGATTGGAATTCCCACTAGTGATTACTGTGCAAACGGATGGAGGGCAAAATTTTGATAGGCCAGTACCAATTTGCTTCCCGAACCTGCCTGATCCGGGAACGGGTGAACCGTTAGCGCCGGGTGAAGTAAACTATCTCTATTCGTTTAACCACGACAAAGGTGAATGGGAAGCGATTGGTGCGATGACCGTTAACAATAACGGAAGACGCATTTGCACTGATCAGGGAGTTGGCATCGTACAACCTGGATGGCACGGTTCTGGGCCCCCGCCCACTGGGCCTCCGCCGTGTCCTCCACCGGGGGCCGTTGAACCGGTTTGCTGCCTTTTCCCTCCCCCTCCAGGACCGCCGCCAAGTCCATCTCACTCGCCCACTTCCCACAGGAGTTTGCTTCAAACAGTAGCGATGAAAATAGCCACACCTACGCCTTCACCGACACCTGCGCCTTCACCATGCTTCCTACCCGACTGCAGAATGGAGAGGGAAAAATGCTTGTCTGATTGTTTCCGAGAAAAGGCATCCGCATATGTCAAGTGCCTTGATAGCTGGGAAAAGCTTCGCAAAGTTTGCGCGATGCACACCGGAACAGACGAAGAACAGTATGAGTGTTATTCAAAGGCGATCGATCTGGAGAAGGTCTGTCAGCGCATTCAGGAGCTACCTTGCCCTTGTCCGGAGTGCGAGCCGCTCTTGCCGGCGTCCCTTAGCTCGCTGTCTTCAGATTTGGATTCCGATTTCAGACTTAGATTGCTCGGGCAAGAATTGAACCAACTCCTAAAGTTGATTGCTGCCGACTTGAAGACATTGATCCGATTGAGTGATGCAACTTTGTCACAGATAGCAGCTTGGCCGGAAACCGCGAAACGCATCGCCGGTGGCAATGTAGCAGACTTCCTAACCCAATCTGCGAGGAATGCCGAAAGTGGAATTGATTTCACGAAGGCCGATAATTGGGTTCTTGCAGGAAATGCACCTCCCTATCCAATTCTTTATCGCGCAATCGTCGCTAGGCCGGTGGGAGTGTTGGAGCTTCGCGGGTTGACGAAGTCGTTCGGAAATTACTCGCTGTTTCTTCCGAGAGATTCTTCGCTTCTTTCCGTTGAGTTCGTTGATACCGCAACTCGAAGTTACGGGGCTTTTCTTCCTCGCGAGTCTATAGCGTCCCGTCTTCCCAGAGTTTGGCTGAGTTTGTGGGGCCCTTCGGAAGATTTGGATGGTGATCAGCTTCCGGATTTCGTTGAGTCCGTCATTGGAACCTCGGTTAGGGAAGCTGATACCGATCGTGATGGGATCCCCGACGGTGCGGAGATCGACAATGGCACCAACCCACTCGACGGCCTCGCGGTGGCCACCGGTATCATCGCTTCGGCCGATACGCCTGGCACGGCCGTTGATATTTGTGCGATCAATAACATCGCCATCGTGGCGGACTCGGAGGCGGGCATCTCAGTCTTCAACGTTCTAGCTGGCTTGAACCCGGTGCGCATCGCGCAGGTAAATACACCCGGCACCGCCCTTGCCGTTGCCTGCTCCGGCAATCTCATCGCCGTGGCGGATGCCGCGGAAGGGCTCCAGATCGTGGACATATCGGATCCGCCCGCTGCACGCATCGTGCGTCAGATTGGGATTACCACCCTCGGCGGCGGCGCGGCCCAAGCCGTTGCCTCCGCGGCCGACCTCGCCTTTGTCGGCACAACACAAGGGTCCGTTAGCATGGTGGAGTTGGCTTCGGGGCTGGTGCTTCAACGCCTTGAGCTAGGGGGTCGAGTGGAGGACCTGGCGGTGGAGGGAACAACCCTTTACGCCTACGCCAACGGGAAGCTCCACCCCTTGCCTTTCGCGCTGGGACCGATGGTCAAGGCCGGTTCAGTGGACGTACCGGCTCCTAGCGGAATCAACAACGCCAATGGTCGGGGTCGTCTGTTCGTCGGCAACAACCTCGCCTATGCCGTCCACACTAAAGGCTACGACACATTTGATGTTGCCAATGCCACGGCACCGAAGCTCATCACTGCCGGCAACACTCCGCAATTCGGCTGGAAGCAGATCGTCCTGAACGGTTCAGGCTCTGGCCTGGCAGCCTTCAGCCCAAATCAAGCGTTTGATGGCCCGCATCATCTCGGACTATTCGACACGAGCAACCCAACCGTTACCGATGGGTTCTTGACGCAATTTGAAACGCCGGGCATCGCACGCTCAGTGTCCATCTACAATGGCCTTGCCTATGTCGCCGACCACAAGAATGGCCTGCACGTGGTGAACTACCTCGCTTACGACAGCAAGAAGCAGCCTCCTACCGGCGAACTGAATACATCCTCGACGGATGGCACCGCGACGGGCGGTGGATTCATGGTGCTCCGCGCCGAAGTCAATGATGACGTGCAAGTGCGCAACGTCGAATTCTACGTCGATGGGACGCGCCTCGCGGTGGACGGCAACTTCCCCTTCGAGACCGTCTATCGCGTGCCCGCCAACGCCACGGGCAATACGCTCATGTTGTCGGCAAGAATTTTCGACACCGGCGGCAACAGCGTCTCAGTTACCAATGCGCTGAACGTTGTCCCGGACAATCAGCCGCCGGGCATCACCATCGAATCGCCGAAGGAGAACCAGCTTGTTTTTCTGGGTGATGACGTGCCAATCAGGGTAACGGCACTTGATAACTCTGGTATTGCCGCAGTGACATTCGCGTTGAATGGGCAAGCCCTGCCCGTACGCCGCGTATCGTTCTACGAATGGCTGACGGCTCTTAGCGAGCTTCCGACAGGTACGAATACCCTCACGGCCATCGCAACGGATTTCGCCGGATTGTCAGCGACGTCGAACCCAGTGCGCTTAGTCGTTCTCAAGGAGGCCATCTCGCGCGAAATATCGGTCTTCAATTTTGGTGCCGCTGATCATTCCGAGGCTATTTCGCGCGAGGTAACAACGTTCAATTTTGGACCACTAGACACCAATGAAGGCATCTCGCGCGAAGTGACCACGTTCAATTTTGGAGCACCAGACAAAGTCGAAGGGATTTCCCGCGAAGTGACCACGTTCAACTTTGGTCGTGATGATACCGCAGAGGCAATCTCCCGCGAAATCAGCGTTGAGAACGAAAAACCGACGGTCGGTGCGTTGAGGGACGCCGGGCAAAGATAGACTTTGGGCTCCAAGTACAGCGCTCACATCAGACAGAATCTGTTATGAAATGTCACTATTCCATGAATCTATTGCTAACGGCGGCTTGGTTTAAACTGGCCGCTGTCGGTATCGCGCAACTCAATATCCCCGGAGCTGACGGGTCAGATGGCGTGCTTGAGACGCCACTCCGCGCGACGACCCTTGCAACGGTCACAATCGATCTCTCCCAGGCGGTCACAGGTAAGTGGGACGACGACAACAGTGCGAATTCGGGGAAAGGCGTCTACGATCCCGAGAAATGGGCCGTGATTTTCAAGTACAGCGCGGTAAACATCAACACAAACACGCTCCTTGTGTTCAAGAACCACCCGTCAGGAGCCCCGGTGGTCTGGTTGGTTAGTGGGGATGTGAATGTCAACGGCCGCGTTGAACTGAATGCAAGATCTGCTAGCGACAATGACCCCTTCGGGGAACCGGGCCCAGGAGGATTCCGGGGTGCCTATAGTTCCGGGGCGAATTGGGGGTTCGGTCCTGGAGGAGCTCCGCCAGCGGCCCCTGGGGTTTACGCAACGCCGGAGACAAACCCCGGCTGGGCCAATTATGCGACGTATGGTAACTCTCGCATTGTACCCTTAATCGGTGGATCCGGCGCGGGCACTCATCTTGACCGGTATTTCGGTGGTGGCGGTGGTGGGGCAATCTTGATCGCGGCAAGAAATGATATTGTGATAAGCGGGACCGTCGTAGCCTATCCGTTCGGGAAGTCTAATATCGCTTGGACTGGCGGCGGGGGGGCAATTCGCTTGGTTGCGCGTGAAATCCGAGGGAATGGTGGGTTGGGCACCGGAACGAGCGGGCGCATCCGACTTGAGGCCGAGGCTTTCTCGGGAAACCTTAGGTCATCTCCTGACACAGCAGTCGTCGCACCGGACTCTCCGCCTCTCATCTGGCCTGATTCCAAGGCAGCGGTTGCCCGCATTTTGTCCGTGAGCGGTATGAATGTAGGGAGCGATCCACGAGCAAGCCTTGAGCTACCGGGAGCAGACGTGAGTTTTCAGAACGACCAGCCGATTGAAGTTGTGATCGAAACGCGAAATTTGGACGTGGACAGATCTTCAGTCAATCTGCGGATTACCCCCAAGAGAGGTGCCGCGCAGTTCGTGAAAGCATCGTGGCAAAGTGGCGATGCGGCGCAATCAAGGTGGATAGCGACTGCTAGAATTCCTCAGGGCTACGCGGCGCTGCAGGTGCGCGCTGTCGGGCAGTGAGCAGTAAATGGTTTTTTGAGTGCATAGATATGTGGAGTTGACCACCTGGTCCGTCGGGCGAAGGTTGCGTCGCTTGGCTGCCCCGTTGCGCGTACCTCCGAGCATCGGCTCGGATTCTCACGAGGCGGGCCGACGTCTGAACTGGGAGCGGGGTTAATTAACTTATGTGGCCTCCCGATATTGGAAGCGAATCAGTCCACCCACCCTTTCTTAGGACCTGATTTGCTCTGTATCAGCAGCTATCCGATCGGCGGCTTCTGGGGACAAGATCAGGTTTTCCTTGCCCTGTTGAACTCGTTCATGTTGGAAGTGGCGAACAAACTCGGAAGGTACGGCGCGTAGTGAGGCTTCGCCGATGAAAAGCAACTTCGATAGGCCTGAGTTCTTTGCGGTTCATACCGGTCTTTCGGGATATTGTGCGCGCAGGAAGGATTCGGGCCAGGAACCAATCGAGGTGACTGCCTCGAGTAGCGGAGAATTCTTTGGGGGATATCAGTATTCTACCTTGAACGTGGGGGAGTCCTCCGGGCAGGTCGAGCGTTTGTCGTAGAGTTGGGTGGTGGAGACGGTGCGGTGGCCGAGCCAGTCGCGGACTTTGGCGATGTCTGCGCCGTGTTCGAGGGCGTTCGTTGCGGCGGTGGCGCGGAGGCCGTGGGGGCGGATGGCCACGGTTGGTATGCCGGCCGCGGTGGCGTAGTGTTTGACGACGTGGGTGTAGATGGCCGAGCCGGTGAGTGGGCGTTCGGTGGTGCCTCGTGGGTTGCGGACAGGACGGAAGATGGCGCCGTCGGAATCGGCGCGGTGCCCGGCGGCGTCGAGGTATTCTTCGAGGAGCGCGGAGGCGGACGGGTGCACGGGGAGGTAGCGGATCCGGGAGCCTTTCCCATGGATCGCCAGACACGCGACGCCACGACGAGGGGCATAGTCACGGACCCGGAGGCCGCTGAGTTCGCCGCGGCGGAGGGCATGGTACAAGAGAACAGCCAGAATCGCTCGGTCGCGTTTGCCTTTCAGGGTGTTCGCTGGCGGGGCTGCCAACAGTCGTTTGGCTTGGGCATCGGACAGGGCAGGGGTCTTGCCTTCGTTGGCCCCTTCAGCCGGGCGCTTTACACCGTCGACGGGGTTGGAATCGACAGCGTCTTGGTCGGTGAGGAAGTCGAAGAGTTCCGAGAGGGACGAGAGTTTGCGACGGATGCTCGCGGGCTTGAGGTGACGGTGGGTCATTTGGCGGCGCCACGCGATGACGTGGGCGCGGGTGATGGTCGCGAGAGCGTCCCAATTCTTCACTCCGGCGAAGGCCATGAAATCCGCGACGGCATTGCGGTAGGCGCGCCGGGTGTTGGGATTCTCGATGTTCGCCAGCCATTCGAGAAGCGGTGGAACGTGACGCAGTCGTTCGAAGTCGGTGGGATTCAGGGCGTGGGCTCCACCCGTCAGCGGAACCGGGGCGTCGTCGGAGACGGAAAGCTCGGCAGGGATGCGAAGCAGCGGGCGTCCTCCGGAATCTGTCACGTTTCCCACTCCGAATTCCTCGAACGCCTGGTTCGGTCTCTTTCCAAAACCTCATCCAGCACGCGGTGGGTGATGCGGTACGGAATCCGGTCGTGGACGAGACTCGGGGCGGCGACAACGCGAGTCACTTGAGGGACTCCAAGGTTGCACGATCCACCGCCAGGTCCGCGAGGTCGTAGGGCTGGAGGGCTTCCCTCGACGCGAGAAAGGCCTCCGTTTGCCAGCGATCCAGTCCCAGCACTCGACCCACCTGGAAACGGGACAACCGATCGCGTTGATGCGCATCAGCCACGAACACCTCCAACAGTTCACGTGCCGGATCGGAGCCTGGCGGCAGCAATGCCGCGAGTTCGTCCGGCAGAGTTACCCTGACTTCCATGGCTGCCTCATGTCTGACGACCAAGGTCATCGGACTTCACCGGAACGACGCTCGAGTTCCATGTCCTCGAAGGTGAATGGCCGTTGCGCGTTGTGGTGCGCCAGGAACTCCTCGGCCTGCCAGCGATCGAGACCGAGCAACTGTCCGACCTGGTGCCGGCTCAGCTTTTCGTTGCGATAGCCGTCGGCGGCGAAGGCCTCCAGCAACTGCCGGGACAGCGATTCGCCGGCCGGGATCAACCGCGAAAGCTCATCGGGGATCTGGACGGTCACTTGCATGGAGGTTTTCGAACTCGAAGGGAGTGTGGTCGCAAGCTCGCCGCGATTCCAGCACGGACCTCCCTTCTCCGACAACCGGTTGCAATAAAGCTCAGCGGTGTATTCGACGCGGCTTCAGGGGGTTGGCCATATTTTGGCATGTGAAACCATTTCGGATAAACCGCCTTTCGACGAAGCCACGGACCCCCCGACGTCAATACGTGGGGAGTAGTCTGGGGCGCGCCATCGTCGCTCTTCGGCCCATCAAGGATTTGGGTCTCGGTTGGCCACAAAGGACCCGTTTGCGGCGACGCGTGGCATCGTGCTATCCTCATCGCGTGGTGCTTGAGGCACCAAGAAGACAAGGGGTCACAATGGTGGAAATTACAATCCAACTGCCCGATAAACTCGCCGGGACGTTCGGCGAAACGCCGAGCGTTCGATCAAGGCGCGTGTTGGAGAACACCGCCATCGAAGAATACCGGGTCGGGCGCATCTCCCAGCGGGAGGTCGGCGAGATACTCGGTTTCGACTACTGGCAAACAGAGAAGTTCCTCGCGGAGCACAAGGTGCCCCTCAACTACGGTCTCGAGGATCTGGAGGCCGACCGCTCGACCCTGCAGGACCTTCTGGGTCGCCCGTGAGCGTCGTCGTCTCCGATACGTCACCGTTGCATTACCTCGTCCAATGCGGGGCCGTCGACATTCTGCCGGCGCTCTTTGGGGAGGTGCTGGTGCCTCCGACGGTTTTCAGGGAACTTCAACATCCAAGGACACCAGCCGTTGTGCGCGACTGGATCGGGAGCGCTCCAGCATGGCTTCGGATCCAAGCTCCGCGGGTTGTAGACGCATCGTTGGACGTGGACGATGGAGAACGCGAAGCCATTTGCCTCGCCCAAGAGCTTCGAGTAGTGGCGATTCTCATCGACGATCGAAAGGGCAGGGCGGTCGCCACGAAGATCGGACTCCGGGTCACCGGGACAATCGGCCTTCTGGAGGCGGCTGCGGCACGCGGTCTCACGGATCTCTCCGCGGCTATTGAGAGTCTACGGCAGACAAATGCCCGCTTGGACGAGGACCTCCTCAGGGCGGCCCTCGCACGGGCGAAGTCGCGCGATCTGGGTCGCCCTTGAGGGTGCGGGTAATCCTCAGTCGCTCGCTATGCGCGTGACGTCTGGAAAGGCCACGCGACCCCAAGCAGAGTTTAGATCGAGAAAGTCGTGAGCTTTTCCCGAACCTCAAGCAAGCGAGTGTCCCGATGGAAATCGTCGGCATCTTTCACCGGCGAGGTTTGTGTCCCTTTCAACGCCTCGGAGTACCTGACGCCCAAGGACAGGGGGAGTCATGGCGACTTCCATTCCCGGCTTGACGGGATGGGCGCGCCCAGTCGGCGCTTCGGTACACCTATTGCGCGGGGTCCCCTTTCTCGGGCATAAGGTCCTTTATGACCGCCGATGAATGGCGGCAGGGGACACCGAATTCGCGTCGGCGGCGGTCGGTCGGGAACAGCGTTTGAATCGGCGACGTCGGTGTGAACCGACATTTTTGGGGAGGACTTCAGCTTGGATCAGAATCCAGTCATCACAGGCGTGCACCAACTCGGCCTCGTCGCGAGAGGGTTGCCACAACTGATCGTCGATGCGGGACCGGCGGCGTCTCGGCGCTTCGTGGAGTTCTTCACGGCTAACATCCAGAACGCGAACACGCGCGCAGCCTATGCCCGGGCCGTGTCGCAGTTCTGTGCGTGGTGCGAGATGCGCGGCTTCGAACTCCAGCGACTTCAGCCCGTGGTGATCGCGGCATACATCGAAGATGTCGGACGCCACAGATCCAAGCAGTCGGTGAAACAGCACCTCGCCGCCATCCGGATGCTGTTTGATTGGCTCGTAGTCGGTCAGATCATCCCGGTGAATCCAGCGGCGTCCGTCCGGGGTCCCAAGCACGTGGTCAAACGCGGCAAGACGCCTGTGCTTTCCCCGGAGGACGCGCGTCGATTGCTGGACAGCATCGATTGCTCGAAGCTGATCGGTTTACGCGATCGGGCGCTGGTCGCCTTGATGGTTTACAGCTTCGCTCGCGTGTCGGCGGTCGTCGGGATGAATCTGGACGACTACTATCAGAACGGGAAGCGATGCTGGCTGCGCCTTCACGAAAAGGGCGGGAAGTTCCACGAGCTGCCCGCGCATCACAAAGCGGAGGAGTACCTGGATGCCTACGTGCAAGCTGCCGGAATCGGCGACGCGAAGAAGTCTCCCCTCTTCCGGACGATCCCGGGCAAGACGGGACGCGCTTCCGATCAGCGGCTGAATCGCAAGGAGGCCCTGCAAATGATCAAGCGCCGCGCGATGGCGGCAGGGTTGCCCGCGAACATCTGCAACCACACGTTTCGAGCGACCGGAATCACGACGTTCCTCCTGAACGGCGGAACACTGGAGAATGCCCAGGCCATCGCAGGCCACGAGTCCCCGCGCACCACCAAGCTCTATGACCGAACCCGGGACGAGATCACATTGGAGGAGGTGGAACGAATCAGGATCTGACGATCCATGGACACCCATTGACGAGGCCCCCTGGAACCGTGTTATGGGGATTCTGGGATTCCTTGATGGCGCAATCCCGCGCCCATGTGTCCCAGGAAGGAGAACCCCATGACATCCATGCAGCAGCCCGCCAATGGTCCCGGCGCCGGTCGTGCCCGGCCGGTAGAAGAAATCCGGATCGGCGCGATTCGTGCCGCAATCTGGCGCAACGAGACGGAGAGCGGCGTTCGTCACAACGTGACCTTCGAACGCATTTACCGGGACGGCCAGGAATGGCGGTCGACCGCGTCGTTCGGCCGGGATGACCTATTGCTGCTGGGTAAAGTGGCCGACCAAGCGCACACGTGGATTCACAACCAAGGGCGTGAAACGCCTGCCGGTGGCGTCGATGGCCCGACCCCATCCACCGGATCGCAACCTGCCGAGGGTCCGATGACCCGATCCCGGCGTTCGCCGGAAAACCCGTTGAGCAAGGGCCGACTGCCGGCGGTTCCGTCGGGGGGCTGAAATGGAACTCCATGGACGTTTCCAACATCCCGATGGACCCGATCCGACGGTCGGGGGGATCCGATTCAACTATCCACGCATGGCCGTGGGGCCGGGTAATGCCTTTCACGACGCCGCGCTGCCGGATCGGTCTTGTGGTGCGGAGCCGAAGTTCTCCTTGGGGCACACCGTCATCACGGCGACCGCGGCCGCGGTGCTTCCGGATCATGAAGTCCGCGCCGCACTCGCCCGCCATGTCCGCGGTGACTGGGGAAATCTGGGTGCCGAGGACTGGGCGAGTAACGATCGTGCTCTGGTCGAGGGGACCCGTCTCCTTTCTGCCTATTGTTCCCAGGCTGGCATTCGCTTCTGGATCATCAGCGAGTGGGACCGGTCGATCACCACGGTATTATTGCCGGAGGACTATTGATCAGCCCCGGCTCCGACCCCGTATTTCGATCCCGAGACGAAAGACCGCTGCGGTTGGAGCAGATGGAGTTCCCGGAGTTTCCGAGGCCTGAGGTCCCTCCCAAGCGGTCGAAGAAAACCGGTCCGATCGAGTACAAGGTCGTTGCTCTGCGGGACTGTCCCCTTCCGGAACGCCTGCACCTCTGCGACACGCCGGAAAAGGCGGTGGAGTACTGGCGCATCCATGTGGCCACGCTGCCGTCGTTCAATCCGGAGGTGGAAACCATGGCGGTTCTCCATCTCAACACCCGTCGCCGCGTGCGCGGTCATCACGTGGTGGCGACCGGGACCCTCGATACATTGCTCGTCCATAGTCGCGAGGTCTTCCGTCCCGCGATCATCGGTTCGTCCGCCGCCGTGGTTTTGATGCACAACCATCCTTCGGGTGAATCGACGCCTTCCGAGGCGGACATCCGGGTCACCCGCGATCTGATTCGAGCCGGCCAACTCCTGAAAATCGAAGTGCTGGACCACGTGATCGTCGGCGCCGGGCAGTTCACCTCATTAAAGGCCATGGGTTACTTTTGGGGCTAAAAGCGTCGGATCGGCGCGGTTCGGGAGAATGGACCGCCATAGGGATCTACCGCCGGGGGAAATGTCGGGGCCGACAGTCGACTCCTCGGCAATGTTCCGCGAGGGCTACACGACCCCTTCTTCGCCAGGCGAATCGTCCCCCACCACGATTTGATGCATGCGCACCCGCAGCCATCGACTCGGTCCTCGGCCCCTTTCGGGAACCGGCGATGAACGGGGTTCCGAAGGTGACTCGCGCGGGCTTGCTGTTCACTTCTCCTCAAAGACCGACGAATGGGCAACGCCCCAGTGGCTCTTCGAGGCGCTGGACCGGGAGTTCGGCTTCACGCTGGATCCGTGCTCGACCCACCAGAACGCGAAGTGCACTCGGCACTTCACCCGCGAGGAGGACGGCCTCACCCAATCGTGGGACAACGAAGTGGTCTGGATGAACCCACCGTACGGCCAGGGCATCGGCGCCTGGATCGCCAAAGCCTACGATGCAGCCCAGCATGAACAGGCGACCGTCGTCTGCCTGATTCCGGCGCGGACCGACACCCGCTGGTGGCATCGGTACGTGATGAAGCACGAAATCCGCCTGTTGCGCGGGCGCTTGCGCTTCGGGGAAGCGACGGCGTCGGCGCCGTTTCCCTCGGCCATCGTGGTCATGCGACCCAGGAGCTTCCGGTTGATCGGCCTCGAACAGTGAAGGGACCCCCGGCCTGAACCGTCCTGCTTGCTATTCCCGCGGCAAGCAATTCTCCCGCGTGAATTCCTAAGCGCGAGCTCGGGGGAGAACCGGGGCCGGGTCCAGGTAGAGCGCAGGCCCGAAGGGCGGCAACGCCGCGGCGCAGGCGCCGAGCAAGACCTGGACGCGGAACCGGTCGACCTACTCTGGGCCGCGCGATTTCACGCCGGTTCGTGGTGGGATCACCGTGGCTTGGACGGTCGCTGACTCTCCTTCTTGGCTGTCTTCGGGATTCCCTTGGCGGCGTCGAACAAGTCGCCGGGGTTGACCCCCAAGGCTTCGGCGAGGTGAACCACCTCGAAGTCGGCGATCCAGCGGATTTGCGCTTCGACTTTGGCGTAAGTCCCTCGGCTCAAGTCCCAGCCTTGCAGGTTGAGTCGTGCCACGAACATCGGTTGTGTCAGACCGGCACGGTCGCGGAGTTGGCGCACGATCGGGCCGAGGAGATTGCGGGGCTTTTTCACGTTCCAAATTCGGAGCTTGACCCTGCGGCTAAAGGGATCAGCTTCGGCTCCGATTCCGGAGCTTAATGACGGTCGCTACCGATACCGAAACCCAACCCCTATCGCCTCGCTCACCATGTTCCTCCGCAGTCTCCTTACGCCCTCACGCCCCGCCTCTTCCGCATGTGTCGGCGGACACCGTTGCCCTGACATCCTGGAACTGGATGCGGGCGACTTCGCGGTCATAGGGGCCGACATCACCGAGATCGCCATCGACAAGCTTCCGGTTGGAAGCGGTTGCGGCCCTGACGAGCGCATCGTCCGGATTCCGCGATCAGTTCTGACCCACGCGAAATCGAACATCCCGGATCCGAGCTGAACCTGGCTCCGCAACGGTAGAAGTGCCGTAAGCGATGTCGGTGTCACGGCGGAAAAAGGCAGTGGAACCCGTTGGTCCTCTGCGGCCTCCGTGCGGCGCTGGATCCATTGTTGGGAGGGGCGATCCAGTCAGGCGATCCGATCAGTGATCGAAGGGTCTTTTCTGTAACTGTTGGACATTGGGCAACATAAGCGATCTTGCGTTGCGCGTGCGGTAAGACTTCAAAGGCTTGTGTAAGGCGGAAAATCCGTGGTATGCTGATTCCATATGGGAAGCTCAGTGTCAACTGTCACGTCCAAATTTCAGGTCACCTTACCAGAGGAGGTTCGGGAGAAATTCCGCATCGATATTGGGCAGAAGATCCAGTGGGAGGTCCACGGCGATAGCCTAGTCGGCAAACGCCTGCCGTCTCTCATGGATCTGGCCGGCTGCATGAAATCCGACAATCCACCGGCAACGGATGCCGAGATCTCCGGAGCGTGGTCCAGTGCTGCCATTGCTCGGGATCAACGGACCAAGACCCAAAAGTGAAACGGCTGATTCTTGATACCAACGTCTTGGTGCGATTCTTGGTCCAGGACGACGCCAAGCAATCGGCGGCGGCGACCAAGCTCATGAATGACGCCCAATCCGGGGCTTATGAGCTGCTGCTGGACCGGATGGTGCTGGCAGAGCTCGTCTACGTATTGATGTCGCACTACAAGCGAACTCGTGTGGACGTCGCCAACACCGCCTTGGCGATCGTGCGAAGCCCTTATGTTCGGGTGGAACAAGAACGCGAGTTGGTCGATACGCTGCTCCGATTTCGCGACCAGGGCGTGGATTTGGTCGATGCCTGGTTGGGGGCAACAGGCGCGAGCAGCGGCCTGGACGTGGCCTCGTTCGATCGTGATTTCGACAAATTCAACGACGTGAAACGTCATGAACCGAAGGCCTGAAAATGTTCCATTCCGGGACGGTCTCGTGGGTCGAGCATTAAGCCAAGAAGTACGGCAAGCGATGAGGGCCGGGGTTCCGTTCACGCACTTGCGGCAAGCGGTTGGCCCGCGTGAATTCCTAAGCGCGAGATCGGGGGAGAACCGGGGCCGGGTCCAGGTGGAGCGCAGGCCCGGAGGGCGGCAACGCCGCGGCGCAGCCGCCGAGCAATACCTGGACGCGGAACCGGTCGACCTAAACTTCATAGCGCGATTTCACGCCGGTTCGTGGTGGGATCACCCTGCCTTGGTCGGTGATTGTCGTTCCTGATTCGCCGTTTTCTGCATGCCCTTGGCGGCGTCGAACAGGTCGCCGGGTTTGACTCCGAGGGCTTCGGCGAGGTGAACGACCTCAAAGTCGGCGATCCAGCGGATCTGGGCTTCGACCTTGGCGAGGGTTTCCCGACTGATGTCCCAGCCCTTTCGGTGAATCCAGGCGATCAGCATGGGTTGATTCAGGCAGGCGAATTCGCGGTCATCGGGGCCGACATCACTGAAGCCGCCATCGAAAACTCCCGCCCGGTAGCGGTTGCGGCCCTGACGAGCGCATTGTCCGGATTCCGCGATCGGTTCTGACTCAGGCGAAATTGAACATCCCGGATCCAGCATGACCGGGGTGCGCTGGGTGAGCAGAGGTGCCGGCCTTAGTTGCTCGAAGGTGGTGCAAGGCCTTGTCTATCAGCAGTAAAGCGCCATTCTCCATGCAAAGAATCGGTGGTTGCTGAATGACCCGACGTTGAACTAAACTAGCTAATGGATGGTCATTTTGGAGAATTACCATGAACAGCGTTACCGCACTGGAAGCTAAGACTCGCTTTGGGGAACTTCTGGATCGCGTTGCCCGGGGCGAGGAAATTGTCATCACGCGGCATGAAAAGCCGGTGGCGCGCATGGTTCCGGAGGGCGACCGAAAATTAGCCGACATCCAGGAAGCGGCCGCGGGGCTTCGCCAACTTCAGGAAGACATCCGTCGTCGCACGCACGGCGAAGCGAAACTCTCGGACGTCGAGGTGCTCGACGCCGTGAACGAGGGGCGGCCTTGACCGATCGATCTGTGGTCGATGCTTCTTTGGCGATAGCCTGGGTTCATCCCGCGCCGGCGTTCGCAAAGACCGATGAATTGGTCAGATCGGTCGAATCCGGTGCGGCCATCGGAGCCGACATCACCAAAACCGGCATCGGCAAACTTCCACCTGTAATCGGTTGCGGGCCGAACGATCGAATCGTCCAGGTTCTGCGATCGGACCTGACTCGGGCGCAATCGAATATCCATCCCGTGTCCTGCGTGAACGAGGCGAGGATTGGTGGTCAGAGAAAATTTTGGCGGTAACCATCTTGCCGCGTCCGCCCTGTTCCTCTAAAGAAAGTCGATGCGATTCCCGCTACCGCTACTGTTGGCGAGCCTCGTTGTTGGCTGCACTTCTACCAATTTCCTGATGTATCAGGGCACCCAGCAAGAATGGCCGACATCCCCGGGTGCGTTGGCTGAGGAGCGTGAGGGGGTGCCGATATACCACGGGCTCCCACCAAAGCCCTATGATGTTCTTGGCGAATTGGATTTGCGCCGTACTCACGTATTGGCGCCGAGTACCCTTGGTAAGGCCGCATCAGAAGCCAAGAAGCGGGGTGCGGATGCTGTGATAGTTTTGGACCAGGGAAAGGAATTCATGGGCTATGCGCACAGCGGAGGAGGTACGGCTCAAACGTCGGGCAGCGCAACCACGACCTATGGCGGAGGCAGCGCTTACTCGACCGGACGAGCTACCACCACTTACAGCGGAAGTGGCCAATCTCGCGCCGTTTATCACCAAACCGCGAGAGTGGTATTGATTCGCTTCCGTAAGTAGGTCCGATGGGTGTATTCCACCTGCGACCAAGAGATATGAAGCACAAGATAGAGGTTGCGCGCTCAGGGAGATTCGGTGCAGCGACAATCATGAGGCGTAAGGCTCTTTTGTCCTGGTTCTAATGCGCGAGATCGAGAATCCAGAACTCAGCGTTACCGGTGCGCCCCGCGCGTCGACCGATGACGGACTGGTGGATAAGCGGAAGTTCCAAGAGTCTGTCGGCATGGGCAAAGAGTCGGCGGATCGCAATACAGGTCAGGTTGGCCGGCGTGGAACGATTGTCCATTCGGCGGCCACCCGGCGACGATAAGGGCTCGAAGACGGAAGCCTTTTCATTGCGGAGGAGCGAGACGACGGCGTTCTGATTCGTCCGGCCAAAGCGGTTCCTGCGGATCTGGCAGCGGTGCGCCGCAAGATCCGTGTCGGCCTTGATCAGCTTGATCGAGGCGAAGGGATCCGCGGTGATGAGGTAGAAGCAGAATTGAAGCGGCGAGCACCGCGTTCCGAGCCATGAAGAAGTGAACCCGTAAGTCGTCGCTCTGGCTACGGAGTATGCAAAAGTTCGTGGGTGACGCCGTTTGTTTTGGCGACGTCGTGGGCCATTTCTTTGGGACGACTGTGGTTCATGCGGTGGGCGGCTTCCTCGATGGGTTGGCCGGCGATGTAGATTCGAGTGGCGCCGCGGGCGCGTGAGGCTTGGACGTAGGTCAGTTCGCGGGACTGGATGGTGCCGGTGAGGACGAACACTTCCTCTGCCGTGATCCCCTGGGCACGGTGAGTGGTCAACGCGTAGCCGAGTTGCAGGTGGGAGTACTTCGCGCAATCGACCTTCACCTCGCGCGCGTGATCCATGGCGATGGTCAGCGCGGTTCCTTCGCGTTTCACCAAGGTACCCATCTCGCCGTTGAAGACTCCGAGATCAACGTTGTTGCGGAGGAAGAGAATGCGGTCGTTGAGAAAGTAGCGTTCTTCCCCCACCCGCGCGGGTTCGCCGGCCAGTAGCCCGGCGTCGAGGCGCGCTTGCTGTGCGAGGGCGTTGAGTCGTGCGACCTCTGCCTGAGTGCCAGCCAGGATCACCCGTCCACGTGGGTCTTCCCGCCCACTCCGGCACCAGTCGGAGAGGAGGCGGCCCTCGGCGCTTTCTGGTCCCGCCTGCACGGTGAGCAGTCCCCGGGCGTCGTAGGCGGCCAGGGCGACTTCGGCACGTCCGAAAGCGAAGTCCTTCACCGCTTCCCGGGCCCACGCCTCGCGTTGCCGGAGGATCTGAGTCAGATCGGCGGTGCCCAACGACCTGGAAAGGGCGGCGAATCCGCCACCCGCTTCGATGGACTGAAGCTGCCCCGCGTCGCCGGCGAGGACCAGTTTGGCACTCGCGTTGGAGCAGGCGACCGCCATGTCTCGCAGTTGACGGGTCCCCACCATCGCCGCTTCGTCGATCAGCACCACCGACCGGTGATCGAGGATACGTTGGCCCCGCTGAATCTCCCCGAGCAATCGGTGGAGCGTTTGGCTGGGGATACCGCTTCCTTCCTGGAGACCGGAAGCCGCTTTGCCGCTGAGGCAAGCGCCGGTGACGGTGAGTCCTTGGATTTCCCAAATTTCCCGCGCCACACCAAAGGCGAAGGATTTGCCGGTCCCGGCCATGCCCGAGACCAGTTGAATGCCACCGCGTGACGCCGTGACCGATTCGATGGCGGTGCGCTGTTCGGCGCTGAGAGTGGGGTGCTGATCAAGAACCAGGTCGGTGATCCACGGTGGATTTGCGATCGGTGCCTCGGCGTGGCGGAGAGTTGCGGCCGTTTCCAGGAGTTGCTTCTCCGCGACGAGAACCTCCTCCGTGGTGAAACGTTCCTCCCGGCGGTATTCGCCGATCGGAATGAGGCGTTGAGAGCGGAGCAGGGCGTCCCGGAGGGCACGGACGTCGTCGGCGTCCAATCCCCGCACCTGGGCTTCCTCGGCGAGGGCCCGGGTGAGATCGCGGATGGCGAAATGGCTCTCGTGCAGCGTGAGGCGGTCGAGCGCCGTGTCCGAGGTGACCCGGCGCTCAACCGTCAGGTCGCGAGGTGGGAATGGGGTTTCCAGCAGCCACGACAATTCCCGGGTGCTCCAGTGGTGATCGCGTCCCACCTGTTGCCATTCGGCGAACAGTTCCTCCCGGGGACGGGCGACTTTTCGAGCCCGGGTTTCGAAGGCGACCGCCTCGGCGGCCTTCGATCCGGAGAGGCCGCGTTCAGTCAGGACCGATTCGATCTCCCGGCGTCTCTTGGAGAACGTGCCCATGAGTTCGCGGTCGATGCCGAACAACTCGAACGCGCGCCCATCCCGGACCGCGCGGAGCCACAAACGCTGTTCCAGTTGAGCTGCCAGTTCGACGCGGAACATGGCGTCGGCGGTGTGCTGATGACGGAAGAGTTCGCGTGGATCGATGGTACCGGTCGAACCATTCGGCCGAACGCAGACATTGAGTAGAAGTGTATGTACATGCAATTGAGGGTCTTGTGCGCGACTGGTGGAATGTGGGAAGGCGGCGAACACCAGCGAAGCGTTCTCGCGGATCACCCCGTCCTCGCCCCTGCGGGTGACCACCCCGATGCCTTCGAGGTAGCGAGTCCCCTCGCCGGCCGCCTGATTCACTGCTGCCTCGATTTGCAGTCGGACTTCCGGAGACGCCTGACTCCAGGCTGTGCTGACCGACTTGGGAACGCTCCAGGTCAGGTCCCATCCGGAGCGTCGATTCGGGGAACCTGCGTTTCGAACCAACTCGGTTTTCCCGTCCGGACTGAGCCCCTGGAAAAGATTCCGGAACTGGTCCTTGTCCAGAGTCCCTTCCAGGCCGAGAGCGCGTGCGCCTTGCCCCAACCAGAAGCCCGGCGGTTCTTCCGCATCCAGGTAGTAGTCATCGCTGGAGGCGAGACTCAGGTAGTACTCCCCGCGCCCGCCCCCCTTGATCGCTTTCGATATCGACAGCAATTCATGCTCCGTGAATTCAAACGCAGTTTAATGCGTGGTGTGTGGATCGGGATCGAACTGGAATCGGGTTGGATCGGGTGGGGATTCATGCGGCCGCCTGTTCCACCGGCAGAAGGGCCGAGGGGGTGGTGGATTGGAGGCGCAGAGCACGAACGTCGTCCGGGCACCACGGGCGAAGGTATTGGTCGGATTCGGGTCGAGGCATTGCGTTGGGGGTCGACGGGTCGGCGGGAGTCAAGGTGCGTGAGATCCAGTCGCCGGGGATCAAATCGCGGAATCCTCCGAGTGTCGGGGTCAGGAAGTACGCGGACAGTCCATTCTCCGGGGTGGTCTCGGGCAGATCGAGGAACTCGGAGTCCAGCACGACCTCCCGTTTCACAATGCCGTTTGAAATCGACTCGCCCCGGCTGCCTCCCGAGTCCAACCCCAGCGATCGAAAACTCCGGCTTTGGCTGTGGTTGCGGGCGCGTTCCAAGACCTCCCGCATGCCGAAGAGCCGGGAAGCCCAACTGGCGGTTTCCGGGCCGTTGAGTCGAAGGATCGCCTTGGAATTGCATTGAGCGAGCAGTTCCTCGGCCACCTCGGAGCCGTAGGCATCCTTCATCCCGCTGGTATCCTGCAGACCAAGGCAAACGGCGGCCCCGGCGCTTCGGCTCTTGGTGAGCAGCCGGGAGAGCCCTTCCAGCTTTCCCATCTCACGGACCTCATCCAGGAACAGCCAGGTCTGGCGGTGACCCGGGGTCTTGGCCTCGGGGAGCGCCAGGATCAACTCGGTCAATCGCTGGAAGATCAGGCGATTCAAGGTATCGACGGCCACTCGGTGCGCCTCGTCGTTCCCGAGCACCAGGATGGACTCCTCGGCCAGCCAGTCGCGCAGGCTGATGGTCGAGGTGCTTCGATCCCAGCAGGCGGCGATCGTTTCGAACGGGGCGGTGCAGGTCAGGATGGTGGAGACGATGTTCTGAAATGTGCCCTCGTGTTCGAAGTATTGGAGGAGATGTCGCGTCGCCTCCTCTTGGCTCAACACCAGGCGCAGGACCTCGGCATCGCGGACGGCGAGCAGGACTTGGCGAAACGTCCAGGTTCCCGGTGCGCGCAGAATGAAGGTCGAGATGACGCCGAAGAGCAGATGTCGGGCGGCGTTGGAAAAGAACGGGTTCGTGTCCTTGTTGGATTGTGGGATGAGCAGGGTCGCCATCTGCAGGGCGGAACTCGGCGACGTGATATCGCGGGCCATGTTCCAGGCGGACGCCCGGGCATCGAGTGGGTGGAGCAGTCGGATCGGGCAGCACGGCTTCATGCCCGCGAGGATCGAGAGCACGTCCTGTTTACAGTCATAGATCAAGGCCCGGTTGCCGCGTCCGATGCCAATGCCGGCCAACGCCGATTGCATGAGAAGTCGTTGCAGAAGCGTCTTCCCACTCCCGGTAGCGCCAATGAAGGCGAAGTGCCCGTGGGCGGCTCGACTGGGCAGCCAATGGCGGCCGAACTGAAGTCCATCTCCCGGCGGTGAAGGCATGTCCGAGTGCGATCTCGAAGCGCGTTCCATGGGCTTCAGCGCCCGTCCGCGCACGTGGGACGCGGAGATGGTGGAGCGGCGACGTCGAATCGCCCGTGTGAGAGCCAAGGTGGCGATCGCACCACCTCCCAAGCCCAGCAGGGCCATCGCTGAATTGGAAAAGAACATGACCGCCTCCAAGGAATCGGTGAGGGACAGTTCCGGACATAGCGCGGGGGACGTCCGGGGCGCAAGGGGGCGATTTCTTTCAACGCTCGCCGAAGGGGACTCCCCTCGCCGCTCCGTTTCGTGGTACACGATCGGATCGATGGATGGGGTCGGGTGGCTGGCGGACAATTGGGTGAATCTTCTTCAGGGCGCTGGAATCGTCGGCAGCCTGCTCTTCACGGCAGCCGCATTGCGTCAAGGCGCCCGATCCTTGCGTTTGAGCGCGCTGCTGAAACTCACCGAACACCATCGGGAACTGTGGAGCGAAGTGCACCGGCGACCCGAGTTGGCGCGGGTTCTCGCGCTTGAAGTGGATCTGGTGCGCGATCCGGTGACACCGGCCGAGGAGGAATTCCTCAACATCGTGTTCGTTCACTTTCAGACCGGCTGGGAGAT
The DNA here is from genome assembly GCA_050250555.1 of Limisphaerales bacterium. Taxonomy (GTDB): domain Bacteria; phylum Verrucomicrobiota; class Verrucomicrobiia; order Limisphaerales; family CAIMTB01; genus CAIMTB01. Next base: position 14,418 of record JBFWOK010000012.1, on the reverse strand, counting down.
GGCCGTGCGGCACCGGATGGTGTCGCGGGAGGCGTATGGTCGCGATCTGATGGAATTCCTGGCTTTGCCCATTCCCCGTGACGTCTGGAATCGGACACGGCCCTACCGGGATCCGGAGTTCGTCCGGTTCGTAGATGAATGCCTGGCCCGTGGAGGACTCCGTGCTGGCTCCTTCCGCTCGATGGCGTCGAGGCTCTTCACCCGGTAGCCAAGGCTGTGTTACGATCGCCGGTGCGCGGAGGAGGCGCACCGATGGACGAGATCGAGTTTCGTGAATTCAACGGTGGACGAGCGGCCTATCTGGCGGATTGGGACGTCCCGGTATGGCGGATTATCATGGGTTTCCAAGCTGCCCGTGGGGACCTCAGGAGCACCGCACGACGGTTTTGCCTGCCTGTGGGCGCCGTCCGTTCCGCTTTGCGCTACGCCGCGGCGCATTCGCGTGAAATCCGAATAGCCATGCGAGAACGCCCTGGTGGCAACGGGGGGATCGCGCGGCGATCACGGCCGGCAGTGACGGTCGCCGATCAACTCGCCGCCACGGTGGAATCCAAAGGTTCCTCGACATAAGCGGCTCCTTCATTCCTCTTCCGACTCCTCGTCCCGCCGCGGGCGTCCGGCGAAACGCGCGTAGGCGGCGTCGGTGGCTTTCGAGAGCCATTTGGGATCGCGCCGTCGTTCCTCGACTTCGACCAAGGCGAAGTACTTCACGGTGTTCTTGCCTTTGGCGATCCGGCCCAAGGGACTGAGCAGCCCAGCCGCGACGAGGGTTGGGATGTCGTGAGGTTGAAAACCCAGCATGGCAGCGGTCTGTTCCACGTTCAGACGGGCCGGGAGTCCGACCTGACTTCGAAGGGCATTGAGATCCATGGGGGCATTCCGGGATGTGAGGTTGGGTGGCAGGGTTGCAACGTTCTCAATGAGGATCCGCGCTCGGGATGGGGTCAGGTTTCACGGAGAGACTGCGAAGGCGCGATTCCAGCGATTCGAGCCGGTTGCTGACCGCCTGGAGTTGTCCGTGAATCTGAAGTCCCTTGCGGGCGATTTCGCGGAACTCCTGGGTTTGGGTGTCCAACTGCTTCAGCACCTTGTCCAGCGACTGAGCCTGCTCAATCAGGGCCTTCGACGTGGCCCGTTGCTCATTCAACTCCGCGGTCAACGCGTCCCGCACCAAAGCGAAGGAAGCGGGATCGGTGGGCTTGGCGCCGCCCGGAGCCAGGAGAGCCTCGGGCGGCATGCGGTTGGGGTGAACCGAGACCTCCTGCCGATACACGGTGTGGGCCTCGTGAAGAACGGTGCGGTCCCGTGCATCGACGTAGCGGCCCACGGTGTAAGGCGTGACATGGGACGGGACCCAGGCGGTTCCGGGGTGCGCCAATACCGGCGACCGATGAACGGGCGGCGAATCGTCCTTCCAGGTGGTGGTCGTGTAGCGGACGCAGCCGGTCACGAGCATCGAGGCGGATGCCATGGCGAGGATCAGGCGGGCGAGAATTCCAGTTCGAGTCTTCATGGGGTGTTGGGGGTCTTGATCAGAGCTGGTGGGGCGATGGCGGCCGTCCGCAGGTTGCCGATGCGGGCTTGGCCGAGATCGAGGGTGTGGGTGACGTAGAGGTACATGGGGTGGCCGGCGGGAACGGCGACGAAGATCCCGTCTCGGCGGATGGAGTCGGTGATCTGTTGGGCGTAGGTGTTGAGAACCTGACTGGCTCCGTTGAGGCCGGCGTTGCGGGCGTTCCCTAGGATCTCGGTTCCGAGCAGCGTGGTCTGGCGCTGTTGGAACCCGCTGGCGGCCCCGGACAGGAAGGCGGCGGCGAAGAGTCGGATCTCCTCGGCGGAATCGCTCCGAATGATCTGCCCCTTCAGGCCGGCGACCCCATCACCATCCAACTTGCTCATCCGCGTGACGGCGTCCTCGCGTTCCAAGGCTATGCCGGTGACGGTGAGTTCTTCACCGCTTTGCCACACGATGGTCCAGGGGCCGGTCGACACGATGCGGTCGCGGGTGCGGTCCAGGGCGGCGCGCCCGTGGAGTTCGCTGCCGGCGGGAATGATGAGTTCGCCGTCGTGCCAGAGGTCGTCGGTCACCAGAGCGATGATGGGTGTATCGATGCTGGCGGAATGGAGGGCGTTGACGGTGATGGCGCGAATCAGCCGTCCCGCGGGTGCGTAAAGTCCCAAACTGGGCGGATTCGTTTCGGCGGGTACTTGAACGTGGATGTGCAGCCCTGCCAGGGGCGGATTGGTCTTCGAGACCACTGGCGACGGAGGCTTGGGCGCGTACGGAGTGAGCGGAACCGAGTCCCTCACCAGGGAACGCGTCGGAGGCGGATTGGTCAGCGCCTCGAACGGGAGTTGGGAAGAGGTCGTGGCGGGACGGCTATGGGTCAGAAGGGCGATGGCCAGGACAAGGCCGATCAAGAGCCCCACCAGGAGAAGGCGAGCTCGGAGGAATGCGATGAAGCTGGAGGCGTTCATGGGGGGCGGCGGAAATCAGGGTTTGATGCGGGGTGGCCAGGACTCCCTCCGACGCGACGGACTCACGGGGTGACGCGGAGCGGTGACGGACGGCGCCTGAACGCCGTAGGGATTCCTTGGGACCACGCTCATTGCATTCGTCGGTACCTTGACGGTTGGGAGTGGTGACACGTGGACTGGCGTTGCCGTCGTCGCCGGCGTTGGCGTCGCGGCCGGAACCCGAGTCGGCTCCGGGGCGGGTCGCGATTCCGACGGCAATCGGTTCAGCAGGACGAAGAAATCGTTCTCCGGTGAAAGATGGGTGCGCGATCCATCCGCCGCTCCGGCGACAGCGAAGTACACCGGCACATCGGTCTGGCTGGGGAGTACCCCGGCCGCGTCGGTGATGGATTGCGGATACAGGCGGGTGCCAACCCGGACCATGAGGCTGGCGGGAACGAAATGAATCGGGTTCGACATGGTGTTGCGCAGGACAATCCGGAAGACGAGCACGTCGTCGGCGTCGAAGCGGAACACCTCCTCCGTTCGAATCGTGTAGTCGCCGTAGTCGCGGGTCGTGTTCGGACGCACGACCTCGATTTCCGCCACGGCGTTCGGATGTTGCTGGCGAAGGAGGCTGTAGGCCTTCGCGGTGTCGAGGCGCCCGAGCAGTTGGGAGGGGCCCAGCGGAGCCCGTCGCGATAGCGAGGCGACCGGCCGTGGCATTTCCAAAACCACCGAGAGCCAAGGCACCGGCGACTCGATGAGCTCGAAGACATACGTCTGATGCCGCCAGACGACGTTGAGCGTTGTGCTGGCCTTGGCGGCGAGCGCCCGAACCGAAAAGAACGCTTCACCCGGTTGGAAGAACACTTGGAACAGGGCTTCCGGGTGCGCTTCGGTGACCACCCGGGCGGACTCCAAGCCGGCCACCGGGCTGGGAAATCGGAGCGTGGTCAGGCGGTCCTCGCCGACAAACACACGGGTCACCCGGTTCGGATCGAGCACCAGGCGTTGGATCGGATTCGTGCGGTCAACAAGTCCGCCCGACGACAACTGCGGCGCTTCGACTGGCGTCGCGGTCGATGACGATTCTGCTCCCACGGCGGAGACGACGAAGGCCCAGGTCAACGCGAGGAACACCTGCGCACGGTGCAGGGACTTAGCGGCGTGGTGCCTCATAGGTGAGGGTGAATTGCTTCACGAGGGTGGGTTGACGGCGGTTGCTCAGGAGGTCGGGGTTGTATTGGAGATCCAGACGCAGGGTGAACGGCACGGAGTCCACGAAGGGCGCTTCCTGGATCACGCCCCAGCGGGCGAGTTCGCCCGTCACCTGGACTTGCACCTCCCCTTGGCGGGTGCCGATGGCGTCGACGCGCGTCACATGGGATTTCTGCTCCATCTGGCGCCCCTCGAACTCCTGGGCCTCGGCGGTCTTGAGTTCGGCCGCCTGCGCCAGAGCCCGCCGCGAGAACAGGGACTTGAGCACCTCGGGCTGATCGAAATCCTTCGGGTGCCGATTGAGCAGGGCGGTGGTGGCTTGCAGGGCCTGCTGAACGTGAAGCTCGGTCGCGTCCTGAAACTTGGCTCCCGGAGCAATGATGGTGTTGCCGTTGGGATCCAAGACCACGAACTGGACCGCGCGTTGCGAGGCAATCTGAACCAGGTTCAGGGCCAGAATCGTGACCAAGCAACTGGCGAGCGCGATGCCGATGCAGAGGCGTGCCAGGCGGTCCTTGCTGGCGAAGAACCGAGCGGGATCGAGGCCTCCCCTGGAGGGCGGCAATCGCTCGGGCTGAACGGATGTCTTGCGTGCGGTTTCCATGGGTCACTTGCCTTTCAGCTTCTCGACGATGGCGCGGGCGGCGTGGTCGGCGGTGGGATCGGCCGGACTGTTCGGGATGCTGGGCGCGGAGGCCTGAAGCGTGGAACTCGGCGCCAGGTTTCGGACCGCCGGAGTCGATCCTTGGGCTCCGGAAGCTCCACCCCCACTTCGCCACAACTGTGCGATGGCGGCGTAGGCGGCATGGCCGTGATGAGCGGTGGATCGAGCGAAGCCGCCGACGGCTGCGTTCGACGGAACGGCGTGGCTGAGCATGTCGCCCGTTCGGGCAAGGGCGACGCCGGCGCCCTCGGTCCCGACCAGAAGCCGCTGGATCAGGAGGGGTGCGGTGAAGGTCGAAAACAGAATCCAGATCGACAGGACCACGACCCCGAGGAGGCTGGTCAATCCGCGTCCGAGGGCCTGGGCGGTGGAGACGTCTGTGAACGAGGTCCCGGTAGCGATCACCTCGATGAGTCCCTCGCTGAAGGTGGCTGCCAGGCCGAGTCCGACCGGCCATAGCATGATGCCCAGAATGCGAAGCAGATGGCGCAGGCCGAGGCCGCTCAACGGACGGATGGCCAGGAGTGGGAAGAGCAAGGGCGAGATGCTCCAGCAGGCGAGCAGGAACGCGCGTTGGACGCTGTAGACAAAGGCCATGACCGCCATGGCGAGCCAGGCGATCAAGGTCAGCAGGGCGAAGATGATGCTCTCGAAAAGGTGCCGAGTACTGAAGATCTGGCCGAGGAAGCTCTCGTCTTCCGTCTCCTGGGCGTTCTGGGCTTCAGCCAGCTTCTCCTTGAACCGTTGGGCGACGTTCTCCGGGCGAGCGGGAATGGATTTCTCCATCCAGGTTTTCACGAGAATCTGACCTTCGTTGATCAGGTCGTGGGATCGGGCGAGCAGAAGGATCACCAGGAACATCTTCACCAGGGCCTTCATCAGCTCGAACGGCGTCGGCATGCCGTGCCAGAACTCGATGATGAACCCAATGGTCAGGAGGACCAGAGACATGGGGAGCAACAACCGATGCAAATCGGCGGTGGCCTGGACATATCCCGGAAAGGCGATCTCGAAGTCGCTCATGGCCGATTCGGATTTGGAATACGGACGAGGGAAGTCTCCGGGGTGAGCATCCGATTCAGCCGATCCTGCGCCTGACGAAACGCGGTCAGATGTTCTTCGCGGCGCGCCAACTCCTGCCGTTCGGCGTCGGTCTGGTTTTCGATCTGCTGAACCACCACCCGACTGGCCGCGGCATCGCGTTCGCGATCCACGGCGGACAACTCGGCGTTTTGAGCCGTCAGAATGCCTTGCAGCTTCTCCACCTCGGCCATGGTGGATGCGCCGTGCAGCCGGTTGAGGGTGCGTTGGATCTGACGGCGAATCTGCTGGCGCCGCAGCTCCGTGTCCTCGAGCACTCTTTCAAGCGTCATGCGCGCTTGGGTCACGGCATCGAACTTCCGGTAGGCTTCAACGGCACGGGGCAACGTGAGCCCGTCGGCTCGTCGAATCACTTCGCCCGGCGCGCGGTAGAGCCCTTGGGCTTGGTAGGCCAGTGCGCCAATGCCGGTGGCGACAGCCCGAATCTCTCCGAGGGTTTTGCCTTCGCCGGTCTTTTCGAGAACCGCGACCAGGTCGGTGGCCGTTTTCGGGAGAATGCTCTCCGGATCGCCTAGGCGCTGGATCTCGAGCTTGGCCTGCTCGAGTTGTTGCGTCATCAGGACGACTTCCTTGAGCGTCTGCGCCAAGACGGCGGGGTCGATCACCGCCATCTGTGCGACGGCCGGCAAGGTGGCGATCAGCAGGTAGATCAAGATCTTCATGTCATTCCTGGATCCGAAGGATTCGGGTGGAGGGTTTCACCAGAACCCCATCCTCGACGTGCTCAGGAATGGTGACCGGGATCGAACGGAACGACGCCGTGGACTCTCGGGTCTTCTGGTGGTCGACGAGCTGCCAATACAGGGATTTCACGCCGTCGCCGCGACCTCGCGTGTAGCCGTCGAGGTATGCCTCGCGTTCGCGTTTTCGCTTCAACGCCTGAAGGCCTTCGCTGAGGGCGATCCCGCCGACGGCGCCCGCGGCCGTGATGGCGGGGTCGCCGTCGCTGAGTTCGTGGCCCAAGTAACCGCCGCCGGCGCCCATGGCGGCGGCACTCAGGGGACGTTCCCAGCGGGCGCAGGCGCCCAGCAGGGGCACAAGAAGGACAATCAACAGGATGGCGGAATGCTTCATGAGGTTTGGGGTTCAGGGTTGGGTTGGGTGAACAAGGAATCACTGAGAACGACGTACCGGGCGGTGCCGCAGATCGGTTGGCGCGCGTCGGTGTGGTAATAGAGAAACTCGCTGTGCTTCGCGCCGGCGTGTTGGTCCGGTCGGGGGAACTTGAGAATGGCTTCCTGGGCCACGCGCGAGAGGCCGAGGTCGGCGCCGAGACGTTCGATGTCGCGACGGTCCCCGGTATTGAAGATCAGCCAGGCCCGGGTGCTGCCCACCAAGGCCGCACGAATCGGGGTATCCGCGATGCGCGCGTAGGTCTGGGCGGTGGTGACCAGCTGAACGTTGAACTTGCGAAAGCTTTCGGCGAGTTCGCGAAGGATCCCTTCAGCGCCCTGGATCTCGAGAAACCGACTGAGCTCCTCCACCACGATGCGTTTCTTCATACCGCGGGGCAGGGTGAGGCAGGTGTGGTGGAGTTGGTTGATCAGTTGGAACCCGACGACATCGGTGACGTCCTTCGCCGCTTTGGGAAGCTGTCCAAGTTCGAAATACTGAATCGCACCGATCGCAGGGATGTTCCCCACCCCATCGAAAAGTCGGCCATACGCCCCGTCCTCGGTCCACGGCACGAGCAGAACGGCGAGCCAACGGCTGGCTTCGTCGTCGGCGATTTCGAAGTGTTCGCGCAACGAGGAGAGCCGGAGATGCTCTTCCGGTTTCAGGTAGGCGAAGACCAGTGCCTGGATTTCCCGACCGTGCTGGCTTTCGTGGTTCCGCAGTTTCTCCTCGGTGAAACCCGCCGTGATGGCATGGGCTTCTTCGGGCTTCTGCTTCTGGAATTCCCCGAACTCCAGGAACGCATCCAACAACGGACACGCGTGATCCGCCATCCAGCGGTGCAAGGCGAGGCTGTGGCGAAGAAACGCCTCCCGCTCGGGCTCGGACCATTGGCGGAGGTGCTCTTGCGCCTTGTCGGCGTAGAGTTGTTGGAGTTCGCGATCGATGAGGCCGGCTTGGCGACGGGCCTTGTCCTCGTCCCGGGGCTGCCCACGATGCGGACCACCAGGGCCGTCAGAGTCGCGGTGGTGAAGGGCGACAACGGCAGGCCATGCGTGTCGAAGGGGTTGAGAACCTGGCTCCCGTCTAGTTTGAGCACAACCGGTTCGATCCCGTGGCAGCGCGGGTACGACGACTGCGACTGTCCGAAGTCGATGACGGCGGTGAAGCCGAAGAAAGGATCGGTTTCGTGCAGTAACTTCTCCAGCACCACGCTCTTTCCCATCCCCGGGGCGCCGAGGATGATCGTGTTCTGGGGCGTGGTGCCTTTGCCTTCGCCCAGGAAGGAAACCACGTTCACCAAGTTTCCGTCCGTCCCAGGAAACAAGGCCTCCACAGGCCCGGGGTGCCCCAGGAACGTGCTGGAAACGGGTAGAAGATCGGCGACGTACCGGTCCTCGCCGTAGTGCAGGAACCCCGAGCGCCGGGAGGTGGGGTTCCCGGGCAGAGAGGCCGCGAACAGGTTTCGGGACGCTGCCGGCAGGGTCGCCTCGTAGACCTGGGCAGCGTTCATTGTCTGAACGGCCACCTTCACCGCGGCCACCTTCCCGGACAGTTCCTCCAGGGTCTTTGCCCGGAGCAGGAGGGTGAGTTCGAATTCCAGCGGAACCACGTCGCCTTGGGCGAGGCGACGGACCTTATTTTCGAGGTTGTGCTGGGAGACGGCGAGTCGTGCATTGGGGTTCCGGGCAGTCTGCTGATGGATCCGGTCCACCGATGCCTGTGCGCGCTGGATGAGGTTCTCTATTTCTCGTCGTTGCACACGGGCGACGAGGGTGATTCCGGCGAAGGGCAGATGCGTCAGGGCCTGGCACAGGGTGGGATAGGTTTCGCTAGGAAGTCGCTTCAGGCTCATCGCCATGTGGTGGTAGCCATCCAGGACGAAACCTTGCTTTCCCAACGACCGCAGATCCGAGTGGCAGCAGTTGTCGACGAGCGAAAGTTCCGGGTCGAAATGAACCGACGGATCAACATCGATCCGTTCGCGGAGGCTGGGGTTGAAGCGATCCGACCAGAGCCGGACCACCTCGGCTTCCGTCATCGGGACGATCCGACTTCCGATGGGTTCGAGCACCCGATGCAGGGTTTGTTCCCATTGCCTGAAGGCGGTTCGGGCTTCGGTCAGGCGTTGGTCGTACTGTTCGGTGGCCTCGGACGCGCGCCAGGGGGCGGAACCGCCCAGTGGGCGGGCCAGGAACACGATGACCTGACGTCGACGAAGGTCCCCATCGGTCAGTCGCCGGCACTGACCGATGAAGTTCAGGTTCCGAAGCAACCGTACCGTGTTGCATTCGGACGACTCGGTAATCTCCCGGTAGGCCAGGAGGCGGGGCGCATCCCCGGCGTTGGAGGTCAGCGTGACTTGGAGGATGTCGCCCGGGGACAACTGCCGGAGTAGCGCCGACCAGGCGTCCTGGTGCCGGTTGAGTTCCGCCGCGGACGCGGTTTGGAGGTCGGGCGACTGGATTTCCCAGCCCTTGGCGGCATGGCCACCGGCGGGTCCTCCAAAGACGGTCACATCGTCGAACTGAAAAGCCTCCGGGAACGCGCTGAAGAGGCGCGTCCCGGACGGTTGAATCTGACGTGGCAACTCGGCGTGGCCGCCCGTGACGGCGGTGTCCACCAAGCTGCCCACGAATCCTGACGGCCGTCCGGCCTGGAGGAAGCGGAGTGTCGCCAGGACGACCAGAGCGGGAAGGAAGGCGCCGAGGGCGGCCGTGGAGATCGGGTATCGGCGAACGAGTTGGCTGAACAGGAGGACGCCCGCCCCCAGGGCGAGCGCCACCAGCCAGAAGGACGGAATGGAAACGCCGAGGATGGTTCCCTCCGATTCATCGGCGGCGTGGGTTGTGGTGACACGGGGTTCGGAGTCGTTCATGGCGGTTCTTTTAGAGCGTCCCGCCGGTCCATCCCGCGATGAGGCGGATGATCGGGACAGCGATACAACAGATGAACCCTGCGACGCAGGATAGGATTCCTTCTGAAATCCTGCCTTGATGTAACTGCCACGCGCCGTACAGGATAAGTGTAATTCCTATCAATAAACTAATCGTCTGAAGGAGTGTGAGGAACTGTTCGAGACCGGGCACAGCAGCCTGCGCCAAGATTGCGGCGAAGGGGATAGGGAGGTTCGGGATTTGCAGGGCGAGTGCGCCGCCGACGGCGGCGTTCGCCAGGAGTGCGTGGATCAAGGGGTGAATCATGGGTTCTGGGAGTTGCGTTGTTGTTGTGCCGTCAAAGGGGGATCCGCTTTCAGTCGGCGCTGGGTTGCGGGCGAACGGAGAAAGCACGGATCTTGGCGCGAATCCGGTGCAGGCGGGTCTTCACGGCCGAAGCTGTCGAACCGCAGATCCCGACGGAGGCGATGCGGTTGACCGACCAACCCAGGAAGTGGGAGAGAACGACCGCCTGAAGGTCCTGGTTCGTGAGCGGTTCGAGGAGGATTCGCCAACTCTCCTCAATCCACGGGAGCTCCGAGCCCATTCGGCTGGCCTCCGTGGTTTGGGAATTGGACTCCTCAAGGGGGACCGTCCGCATTCGGCGGGCACGATTGGCTTGAGGTCGGTAAGCCGACTTCGCCCGGTCCTTGATGCGCTTGGGAAGGTACGCCCACGCCTTGTCGCCTCGAGCTGAGGCGTTGAGAACGCTTCTGTAGGCGTCGTGAAAGACCGCCTCCGGATCCTCGACGCCGACCCGGCGCGCGATCTTGATTCCGATCCGTCGGCACCGATTGAAGTGCTCCCTGATGGAATCCTCATCGTCCGGAGTCGGCAACGGTTCAGCCGATGCTATGGCGGACAACTGGATCCGGTCCTGGCGGTCTCGGTTCGGCTTGGCGGGCTCCCGAACACTTGGCTTCCCGCCTTGCGAGGAACCCTGCTCCGAAGGTGATTCAACTCCGGATACATCGGCGCCCGGAGAAGCGGAGTTCGTCTGGATTGCCTTTTGATCACGTGAGGATCGGTAGGTTGAGGATCGTCGCCGCCGACCGGGATTGGTCCTGGTTGTCGCGGCACGGCTTTTTTTGGATCGAGTGGCCTTGAGCTTCATTGGGCGTGTGGTTCACTGCGCCCGTTCTTCCACGCCTTGGTGGCGTGGGGATTCGCGCCTGAACCGGGCTCAACCTGCGGGACCGGAAGCTCGTCTCGTCGGAAGCCGACCGGAAAAAACCGGAATGAAACCGGAAATCGATTGCCCAACACCATTTCCGGACGATTTCGGGGAACGCTTCCGAAGTGCCCGACTGGAACTGGGGCTCACACAGCTCCAACTGGCGGGGATGGCCGGGGACTCCGATAGGAGGCTTCGTGACTTCGAGAAGGGAGGCCCTGTCGGTGCAAGGGCATTCCATGCGCTCCTCGACGCACTGAACGCCGCGAGGACGAAGGAAGGTCGGGAATGGATCCTGATTCCAGGTCGCCGACACGATCACCCGTTCCAAGACTGGCTCGAGGTTCCACGCGCCGTTTGGAATCCCGTCTGGGATGGCCCGAGCTCTCTCCTGCGGCCTGAGTATCGGGTGGTCCGGTTTCACGGTGCAGACCGAAAACGGGAGGTCTCGAACCTGATCGACTGGTGCAGCGACGCTGAGAAAGTTGCCTTTCAGATTTACACGGGGCCCGGGGGCATCGGAAAGACCCGCCTCGGGCTCCAACTTTGCGACGAACTCCTGGAAGTGAAGGAGCCAACCTGGCAGCTGGGGTTTCTGAACGAAAAGAAGCTTCGGGAAGACGTCGATCCGTGGGCAAACCTCCAACTGGAAGGCAAACGTTTGTTGGTGGTCGTGGACTACGCGGCCGACCCCCAGAAGGCTCCGATCATTCTTCACATTCTGCGGAACCTCGAGCGCTGTCCGGCGACCCACGTTCGGATCCTATTTCTCGAACGGGAACAACTCTGGTTGGGTCGGCTCATGGGGGATTCCGTCGCCGGCAAGGTTCTCGACCGGTCCCGATTCGATCGGGACCGCTTCCATTCTCGCCTGCGGCCCGTGGCTTCCTCGATTTATGAGCGGGAAGATTCCTACCGAATTGCGAGCGAGCATTTTGCCCGCCGCCTGGAGCTCCCCAAACCGAAGAATGCCGGTCTGCGACTCGAATCGTCCGCCTACAACCAAGTCCTCCTTCTTCATACTCAGGCTCTGTTGCACGTCTTGGGAGCCAACCGCCGCGCCGGTGGGGAAGCCGCAATCATGGACGGGTTCCTTGCGCGCGAGAGAGCTTATTGGAAACGCTTGGCCAAGGCGCGTGGTCTCGATTGGTCCCTGGGGCCCGCGATCGAGCAGGCGTGCCACGCCATCACGCTGAATGGGGGCGTCGATTCGGTTGCGACCGGCGTTGCACTGTGCGGTAAAGAGCCCCTCCTGGCCGATCTCCCCCGCGTCATCGTTCGTGGTATCGTCGAGCTGTTGCGCGAGTGTTATCCGGGGCAGGGCGCCGGCATCGCTCCCCTTCAGCCCGATCTTCTCGGCCAACATCTGCATGACTGTGAAATTCGCCGAAAGCGATCCAAACGGAAGGGGGGCTCTTCGAAGTAATTTATGGACGGTGTGGATCGCGAAATCAAACTGCGCAACCTGCTCGCGCCCGGTTACGTAAACGGGGATCGACGGGCCGAAGCGCTCGATTATCTGCGATCCGACCCCGCCATCTATCTACCCCACTTCTGCAAGCTTGCAGACGCCGAGTTGGCCCCGATTCGCGAGGAAGCAGCGAGAGTGGTGAACGAGTTCCTCGCCCAGCGAATCTCGCTCGAGATTGATCTCCTCGCGCTTCGTCATCTTCCGAATCGAAACCCAGGATTGGCGCCAGGTGTGGTGGCAATCACCGAACGAGTTCTGCATGACATCGAAGGCTCTGACGACGTGGCGCCCGATGCTGCGGCCGAGTTTCTGACCATCCTTTCTGAGCAATTGGCGATGGCAGGCGATTCGATCGGCGCCCTCAAGCGATCCCAGCAATCGGTCGAACGATTCCGCACTTTGGCTGCGACCAACCCTTCGATGGCACGTGGACTCGTGCGTGCCCTCAGCACCTATACCAAACGTCTCGACGAGTGCGGGAATCGCACCTTGGCGCGGAAAGTTGCCGGAGAGGCCGTTGCGGTCGCTGAGAAGATTCCTCCATCTGCGGACTGTTCGGAAGTCGTGCTCTTAGCCCAGACGCTGACGCTGAGGGGCAACCGCTCTTTGCATGCAGAAATGTACTCTGATGCGCTGGCCGACGGATTGCATTCCGAGGAAATCCTGAAGCCGATGGCCGTCAGTGATCAGGACGTTCAAGTTGATTTGGCGCTCGCGCGATTGCTGAAGGCCAATGCTGGAATTCGCCTGGGTCGCTTTCGGGAAGCCCTTCCCGACGCTGAGGCGGCATACAACGCCTTCCAGCCGTTGGCGGCTGTGAAGCCTGTCCAGTACTGGGACTTTTTGCTGGCTGCCGGCAATGCATTCTCAACGGTCCTGGCGAGACTCGGTGAGACCAGTCGGGCCAACGAGCTGATCTATGGTGCTCTCACCCACTTCGGCGCCCTGGCGCACCAGCACCCCAAGGCATATGCCGCCGAGTACGTCGCCTATTTGGTGACACAGTCGGCTTCGTTTGGGGAATTCGGCGATCGGGCTTCCGCGGTCGACTTTGCCGGGAGAGCCGTCGCACAGGCACGACGGTTTCGTCGCGACATCGGGGATTCCGCCGCTGCGCTCGAGGGGCAAGCACAGAACAACCTTTTCCTCCGCCTGGTTGACCTCGGGGACTTCGGTAAAGCGCGAAACGTCGCGCGCAGTGCTGTGCGCGCCTTCGAAAAGGTCCCCTAACACCACGGTCCCCTGGACGAGGAGGCGATCCGTGCCCTGAGGAACTTGGCCGAAGGACTACGAATGAACGGCGGGAAACCTGCTGAGCTTCGACAGGCCCTGAAGACGGCAGCCAAGGCAACCGCCGCCGCCTTGGAGCGGGCGGTGAGCAACCAGCCCGCCGATCTCCAATTGCTGGCCCAGTGCCACTCGTCTCAGTCGCTTTGCGAGTGGGAGCTGGATCGCAGAGAGGAGGCGCTCACCTCCGAGGCCTGCTCCCTGGCCATTCGGCGCCGACTTTTCATCCTGGCGCCAGACACCTACCGCAGAGATCTGGCATACTCTCTCCGACTTCTTGGCACGTACCGGCTCGTCCTCGGAAACCTGCGTGATGCCCTTCGCCTTATCGCTGAATCCGTCCGGGAGTATCGTGCTCTCGCCGTGCATTCCGACGAGGATATCGCTCAGTATTTGGCCGAGGCGCTTCATATCCGAAGTCGAATTCTCATTGAGTTTCAGAGGCCCGTGCCGGCTTTGCGCTCGCTTCGCCACGCCTTAAATCTCCTTCTCGATGGGTACCGACGCCATCGCGGTGGCTTGCGACATCAGATCGTGGAATTGCTTCCCCTCTACGTGAAGCTGTCGGAGCGGTTGAACCAGGAACTCGGTGCGGACGTCATCGCGTGGGTTGTTCAGGAGCGCGCGCGGCAAGGCGAAACTTCCGCTTCCTCGACCACCAGCGCCCCTTCGGAGTAGCAGGAGGCGGCTCCACGTCAGCCCGTGTCCCGCGCCGGATCATTCCCGGGTTCCGACACTCAGGAATCCGGCTCTTCCATCGAGCGCACGCCTCCGTTCTTTGCCGTCCTTGCCGATGATGAAACCCCGGGGGTCCGCCGGGCGGATTCCCGGTCGTGCCGCGAAATATCTTCGAACCCGGTGAAGATTGTGAACGCCGATTCGAAAACCGGGTGATTCCGGCGGTTTGAAATCCAGGTATTCTTCCGGTGGCGTCTTCTTCCGGCCCTTCGCCGAACCGACCTTTTCTTCCTTCTTCCTCCGTCTTCTTCGC
>JBFWOK010000011.1:0-71143 GCA_050250555.1 Limisphaerales bacterium | reverse complement strand
GGGAGGCTTGGGGTGACGTCGACGAAGCCGCCGTCAAGGCCCTGGCGTCGACGTCCCCCGACGCCCTCCTCAGTGGCGACGGACTCACCTACCGCCACAACTGGGGGAATCGGAACGGACAATGGAAACTCCATTTGAACTGGGGCTCCGTCCGACGCGGTTCCCGAGTCTTCGTCACCATCAGCGAATGCGGTCACATGGGGGCGGCGCGCTACACCGTCCACAACGTTGTTCCCACCGATGGCGGAGTCACCGTGTGGCTCAACATCGAGTGGGGCGCACCCATCCCCCTTTGCGTCGACTACCTCGTCGTCAATCCGCCCGGCGGAGCCGAAGGCGGAGCGGACCCCGCGCACGGGTCCGACCACGGATTCGCCGCGGATTCGTCGGACGATGATGGCGACCCAGGCTGGATCCCGCGCTCGGATGGAGGCCCTCTGCCCGCGGGCGAGATCGCCAGGAACGTCAACGAGGAGGCCGTCATCTCCCTTTCCGGCGGCTCTCCCAATGCCCTGCTGAGTGGCGATGGATTCACCTACCGCCACAACTGGGGCAATCGGCACGGGCAATGGAAACTCCGGCTGAACTGGGGTGCGATCCGGGCCGGTTCCCGTGTGTTCGTCTCCATCAGTGAATGCGGCCACATGGGCGCGGCCCGTTACACGGTCCACAATGTGGCGCCCAGCGATGGCGGGGTCACCGTATGGGTCAATGTGGAGTGGGGCAGTCCCATCCCTCTCTGCGTCGACTATCTGGTCGTGAATCCGCCGGGCGCCGCGCAAGGCGGGATGGCCGACGGATCCGGAGTGACTTCGGTGACTCCGTCCAACCCGGGCCTTGGCGACCGCGCCCAGGGCGACCTGGCTCCCGTGCCAGCCTCCGACGCGGAACCAAGACCCACGGCGGAAGCATCGGCGGACGTCACCGAAGGAGCCGTCGCCTCCCTGCTCGGCGGCTCCCCCGGGGGCGCGCTCGCGGGTGACGGCATCACCTACAGGCACCATTGGGGGAATCGAAGCGGACAATGGAAACTCCGGCTGAACTGGGGATCGATCCAACCCGATTCAAGGGTCTTCGTCTCGATCAGCGAATGCGGTCACATGGGTGCCGCCCGGTACACGGTCCACAATGTCGTCCCCTCCGCGGGCGGAGTCACGGTGTGGGTGAACATCGAGTGGGGCAGTCCCATCCCGCTTTGCGTCGACTACCTGGTCGTCAACCCGGGCGCGCTGGCGCCAAACCCAATCCGCACCGTCCAGGTGACGGTGCATCGGCACGACACCGTCGCCCTGTCCAATGCCGAGGCCGATCGAATCCTGGCGGATATGGGGACGGTTCTTCAGACGTCGGACGCCTCGAACGACGTGGCCACCCGGGTGCGCTTCGTCCGCAACGGCGACGTGCGCGTTTTGCCAGCGACCGTTCCGGCCTCGATCCAGACGGCGGCCCAGTTCAACACGCTCATGGGGGCCGGGACGGGAGTGAAGGTCGTCCAGCGCATCCTCTGGTGCGGCGGTCCCGGCGGTTCCATCATCGGCTGCGCTCCGGTCGGCAACGCCTCGGTCAACCTCGCGGTCGTCCGATTCACCGCCGACCAGGAGGGCATCCTCTGGGTCCACGAATACGGTCACAATGCGGGTCTCGGTCATCGGACCGACGACGGCAACGCGGTCATGTTCCCTAGCATCGCCCCGAATCGCCGCGTCGTGAACCTCGCCGAATCCGGAAACTACCTCAACGGCCCGCTGGCACTCCACGCCGGCCGGTTCATGGCCGCCGCCCCCCCGGGCGCGCACGCGAACGACCCGGACGACGGAGCGAAGGCGCCGGAAGACATCCTCCAATTCGTCCGGCAAACTTGGATACATGGAATTCCGTTCCGCCTTGCCCGTTCCTATTCGGAAAAGGACGCGGAGATCCTCGTCCGACTCCTGGCTGCGCCCATGGAAAACGAGCCGTATCTCGCCAACATCGTGACGACGTTGGGTTACATCGGAACCGCCAAGTCGGTCGAACCTCTGATCGCCTTCGTCCGGAATGAATCGTTGACGTCGGAGAAGGCGTTCGAGGCGAAGAATGCGGCCCTGATCCACCTGGGCGACCTTGTTCACCGCACCCGGAGTCCGGCGGGTCTCGAGTTCCTGAAATCCATTGCATCCAACGCCGCCTCCGCGCGGCGGCTCGCCGCCTCGATGGCCGATGCGGAAATCCGGCGAAGCGCGAAAGCCCAAACCTCGGAGGAACTGGCCGCTGAATTGTCCATCTCGGCCACCTGGGGTCTCGCCCTTGCCGGCACACCCGAAGCCCGGGACGCGATAGCGACGCTCGGCAAAAGCACGAAGAGCCTCGAGGCCGCCAGTCAGGTCGTCGCCGAAGCCCTCGAGGTCTTCGAGAAGGTCCGCAGCCTCGGACAACAGGGCTACTACGACTCCAAGGAGGCCCAGGGTCATCGGGTCCACTGAGTGTCCGCACCGGCTGCTCCCAACCGGCCCGCACCCGTGCCAGGTCCAGAGGCCATCCTCGCGCCCGGCCCGGCGGGCCCCTCTCCCCCCCGGGAGGACGCCGCGGCGCACACAAGACCCGCATCCACATCCCCGCGGAAGCGATTCCGCGGGGATCTTCATTCTTCAAAAGCTCAGCTGGATTCCAGCGTAAAAGTTCCGCCCGTACGCGGGATCAATGCCGTCCCCCCGGATCCGCGCGTAGTAGTCCTCGTCGAACAGATTGTTGATTCCACCGACGACGGAGACCATGTCGCGATACACTCGGAATTCCCCCGTCAGATCCCAGGTTGTGTACGCTGGAATCCTCCGCGTCGGATTCTCGTCGTCGGTCGCGAAGTGATCGTCCAGAACCGTGCCCAGGAACGCCACCTTCGCCCTCTCCTTCCAGCGGTACACGAGACCCGCCCGAATCAGATGGTCCGGCGCGTATTGCGGCGTCTTCCCATCCTGCGTGCCTCCGTGAATCTCCGCATCCAGCAGGGTCAGGCTCCCGTGGACCGCCACGCGGTGCGCCTGCGGTTCGGACACGCCGCCCGAGAAAGCCCGGGTAGCTCCCACCAAGTCGATCTCCACGGCGACGTCCCAGCCGAAATTCAGGGACCGGCCCACCGACCGCAGCTCCGTCTGGCCTCCCGAAGTCACCGTGCCGCCGTATTTGTTGTCGAGATCCACCAGGAAGAGACTCGTATCCCAGGTCAGCCAGTCTCCCGGCTGCCCCCGGTATCCCACTTCGTAGGTCCACGCGGTCGACGGCTCGATGTCACCTCGAATGACGGTGCCCGACGACGGAATCACCGACTCCGTGAAAATCGTCGGGCGATAGCTCTCCGCGACGCTCGCATACAACTCGGTCCGGGCGGGCAGAACATAGGTCGCGGATGCCGCCAGCAGCGGTTTGAATTCGGTCAGGCCCTGTTCGGATCGGATGCCGCCCGACGGCGTCGGAATCCGCACGCGGACGTCCTGAGCCACCGTCTCCAGACGCAAGCCCGGCGTGATCGCGAATTTTCCGATCTGAAACCGGTTCTCAGCGAAGACCGAACTCGCACGGACGTCGCGCTGTGATTCGCTCAGAAGAAGTCCATCCTGCGCGTCGGGAGCGGCGCCAAGTTTGTCCGTCCTCGGCGAGTCGCCACGATGGTAGTTGATCCCCGCGGCGAGTGTGTGGGTGCCCTTCCCAAGCGAATAGTCATGCCGGACTCGGACATCCGTTCCAAAGGTGTAGAATTCCTGACGCTCAATGCTGTTCGAGCCCGCCGCGGGACCCGAGGGGACCTGTCCGAAACCGCCTCCCCGCTGGCGCCTGCTGAACCGGTCGTAGTAGCCGCCCCACATCTTCACGACGGCCTCCGTGTCCTCATCGAAGTGGTGCGTCACTGACACGGACGGCACGTACCGCCGCAGCTGGAACCGATCGTACTCACGCGAGGTCTGGTTGCGGTTTTCGTCGTAGTTCGCCAATCCGGGTCCGGTCGCCAGCGTCAGGCCCCCGGGCTCCCCGTGTTCCTCCTCGTAGGCGTCCATCGCCAGGATCCATTCGGTGGCCGGACCCGAATCGTACACAACCTTGAACTGGCCTCCATCGAGTCGGTAGTCGCTGTTCGAATCACGGAACCCCTCGGACTGCCTATGATTGTAATAGCCGAGATAGCCGACGGGCCCCGACGTGCCGTCGACCGCCGTGTAAGTCGAGTAGAGATCATCGGAGCCGAAGGTGTGAAAGGTGCGTCCCGAGATCGCCCGGTCGCGCCTCGGCAGGTAGGTCACGTAATTGATCGCACCACCCGGCTGGGGTCCGTACATCAGCGACGCTCCGCCACGGATGAATTCGAGCCGATCGACCACGTCGAGCGGCGGCGTGTAGTACGCCTCGGGGTACCCGTACTGGTCCGCATGGATCGGAATGCCATCCTTCAGCACCTGGAGAAACTGCATGCGATGCGGCTCGCCAATGCCGCGGACCCCAAGGCTGACCAATGGAGTCGATTCCTCGCTGAGCAGGAGCCCCGGAGTGGCCGTCAACGCCTGCCGATAGTTGTTGGCCTGGACCTTCGGAAGTTCGTCGAGATCGATCACCGTCGCCTTTTTCCCCGCGTAGATCTGCGTCGACAGCACGGGCGGCAGAAATGGGTCCTGTCGGACCCCCTCGTACTCCGCCTCGCCCCGGACCACCATCGCCGGAAGTTCGGTCGGCTGCGCGGCGGGCGGCGGCGGGGGATCGGATTCAGCCGCGGCGGGCAGGCCCCCGCACAGCGATGCGATCAGGGTGGGGTAACACAGACTTGGAAAACTCGATCTTTGGGTCATGTCGGCTGGGAACGTGTGACTCCAACCGCGGCCGGGAATCATCGAGTCCAAGCCCTCCGGCGGAATCCGGACCGGATCGTCCCAGATGCCCACGCCCCCCCGCTATCGATGACCTGCGAAAGTCTGTTGCTCCGTTGCGAATGCCCACCCATGAAAAGCAGGGCCCACCCGCCGGCGGGCCGCGTGGCGAATGGCTCGCGCGTCAAGCCCGAGCAACAGGGGTCGGGACGCCGCCCGGAACCTCACGGTTGCGGATAGCTGAACGCGATGTTCGTGAAGGTCTTTCCCCGCAACTCAACCCGCGGCAACACGGCGGTGAAGCTCCCCACCCCCTTCAACCAGTCGGCGTTGCCGCCGAACTCGGAAGTGTCGCCCACCGTCTCGCCCGTCGTCGGATTCGCCCGGGCCGCCAACTCCAGGGTCCTCTCGGCCGCCGCGACGGTGACCTTCACGGTGATCGTCGCGTTCGTCACCCGCACGAATTCCTCGGCATGGGCGTCCATCACCCAGGCCTTCAGGGTTCCCGTGCCGGGATCCGCGAGAAAATCGATGTGATACTGATGGTCGCCCAACTCCACCGCCACCCCGCCGTGGGCCGAACCGTGCTTGTGCCCGCCGCCGGACGCGACACCGTGTTCGTGGGAGTCGCAACCGAACCCCAAAAGCGCCGGGGCCGCCAAGGCAAAGACGGCCCGAAATGAGATCAAGGAAGATGTTTTCATGGTTGTTGAATCCGTCGTTTCCATCCAGCCGGGTTTTCGGATCGAACGCGCGACGCGTTCCGAGTCGAGCCAGTTCACCACCGCGCCGTCCCCAATTCCAGCAAGGTTCCGGGGTCCCTCGCTGGTACCCCCGAACCACAAGGGTCTGAAACTCCGGACCCAACACGTCGGACGGTCCCGTCCCATCCGATCCCATCCCATCCGATCCAATTCAATCGCTCGGCAAACTTCCCTGGGTTGCCAGGAACGATTCCGCTAGCCTGCCGGAATCATGAACCGTGTCGCCCTGATCACCGGCGCCTCCCGAGGCATTGGGCGGGGGATCGCCCTGGAACTCGCCCGCCGCGGTTGGAATCTCGTCGTCAACTTCGCCCGGAACGCCGCCGCGGCCGAGGAGACCGTCCAAGCCTGCTCAGCCGCCGCGAGCGCCTTCGAGGGGACGATCCGGGTTCTTCCCTGCCAGGGCGACGTGGCGCGCGAACCGGATCGCGCGCGCCTCGTCGGGTTCACCGAGGACTCCCTCGGGCCGATCGATCTTTTGGTCAACAACGCGGGCGTGGCCCCGGCCGTGCGCGCCGACCTCCTGGAGGCGACCGAGGAAAGCTTCGACCAACTGATGGCCACCAACATGAAGGGTCCGTTCCTCCTCACCCAGCGTGTCGCCCGCCGGATGATCGCGGCTCCGCTCGCGACTCCCGCGGAAGACGGTCGAATCCCAGGTCGCAAGATCGTGTTCATTTCATCCGTCAGCGCGTATGCGGCCTCCGTGAATCGGGGCGACTACTGCGTCTCGAAGGCGGGACTCGCCATGCTCACACGCCTCTTCGCGGCCCGTCTCGCCGCGGACGGGATCGGCGTCTTCGAGATCCGCCCCGGAATCATCGCCACCGACATGACCCACGGGGTCCAGGAAAAGTACGACGCCCTGATTCGCAACGGGCTGACCCCCATTCGGCGTTGGGGCACGGCGGCCGACGTCGGAAGGGCGGTGGCGGCGATCGCCGAAGACCTGCTTCCCTTCTCCACCGGCGAAGTGATCAATGTCGACGGAGGATTCCACCTTCGGACACTTTGAGTCACGCGCCCGGTCACCCCTCGGAGCGGGCCCGCCGCGGCTCCATCTCGCTCCCCTTCCGTGTGTTCCGAGCCTTCCGTGGTTGAAGCTGCCGTTTCCAGATTGATATCCCGGCCCGAGTCAAGTCGTCGTTGGCAAAACCCGAATCCGGGGGTCTTCGCGTTTGCCACGCCAGGCTCCCTTCGGTAGTCGATCCCCATGGAGATCCGCGAAGCCCTGATCGCCCTGAACATGATCGAGCACGTCGGTCCGGTTCGGCTTCGGCATCTGCTGGGACACTTCACGGATGCGTCGGCGATCCTGGGAGCCTCGCGGGATGCCCTGCTGCGGGTCCCCGGAATTGGAGAGGAAACCGCCGACGCCGTTTCCGGATGGGAACGCGCGATCGATCTCGGCGCCGAACTTCGACGGATCGAACAGTCGGGGTGCCGCGTCCTGATCTCGGACGACCCGGAATACCCGGCATCCCTCCGCGAAATCTACGACCCGCCGATCGTCCTCTACGTGCGCGGTTCGCTCAAACCCGACGATCACAATGCCGTCGCGATTGTCGGTTCGAGGCAATCGACGCCCTATGGCATCGAAGTGGCGCGACGCCTGGGATTTCAACTGGGGCACATCGGCGTGACGGTGGTGAGCGGGGGTGCCCGGGGCATCGACACGGCGGCGCATCAAGGCGCGCTGGCCGCCCACGGACGAACCATTTGCGTGCTGGGGACGGGCATCAACCTCGTGTTTCCCCCCGAAAACGCGGGCCTGTTCGAGCGCGCCGCATCCAACGGGGCGATCGTGACGCAGTTCGCGTTCAACCGGCCCGCCGACAAACAGACGTTTCCGATCCGGAACCGGATCGTGGCCGGGATGACGCTCGGCACCGTGGTTGTGGAAGCGAACCTCGCGAGCGGCGCCCTGATCACGGCCCGTTTCGCCAACGACTACGGGCGGCAGGTCTTCGCGGTACCCGGCCGGATCGATTCACCGCGCAGCAAGGGATGTCACGAACTCATCCGCCAGGGCGCCCGGCTCTGTGAAAGCGCGGAGGACATCCTCAGCGAATTCGAGTATCTCTTTCCTGCCCTAAATCGGCCGCCTTCACCCGCGGAAACGGGGATGCTTCCCGCGCTTCATCTCCAGGAGCGCGAACAGGTCGTGCTGTCCGTCCTGAACTCGGGAGAGAGGGGACTCGACGACATCATCCGCGAGAGCCATCTGCCAGCATCGACCGTCTCCGTGACCCTTCTGGGACTGGAAATGAAGCGACTGATCCTGCAGCTGCCGGGAAAGCGATTCACCAAGAACCTCCGTGTGCTCGGTTGAAGCCCGGCATCCCAGCCGGTTGTCAGATTGGCTCAACGCACGCACCCGGCCTCGCTTGTCGCCCCCTAGGGAACTCAGAGAAGATTGGCGGCGAGTTCCGCGAGTTCCGAACGCTCACCCTTTTCCAACTGGACGTGGGCGGTCAGCGCCTGGCCCCGCAAGCGGTCGATCAGGTGGACGAATCCGTTTGAGCTCGAATCGACGTAGGGGTTGTCGATCTGCCACGGATCGCCGGTGAAAACGATCTTGGTGCCCTGACCCACGCGCGTGACGATCGTCTTGACCTCCAACGGAGTCAGATTCTGCGCCTCGTCGATGATCATGAACTGGTGCGGGATGCTCCGGCCCCGGATGTAGCTGAGCGCCTCGACCACGATGCTCCCGTTCCTCATCAGGTCGGCCGACCTCCTGCTGTCCTGGCCCATGTTCAGGTCGCTCAACAGTTCCAGGGCGTCGTGGATCGGCTGCATCCATGGGCCCAGCTTCTCCTCCAGCGTTCCGGGAAGAAATCCGATCTCCTTGCCCATCGAAACGGTCGGACGCGCCACCAGGACCCGCCTGAATTCGCGATCCACCACGGTCTTTCGAAGGCCGGCCGCCAACGCGATCAGCGTCTTTCCGGTGCCGGCCTTCCCCATGAGGGTCACCAGTTTGATGCGGTCGTCGAGAAGGGCGTCGAACGCAAAATGCTGCTCCCGATTGCGCGGCTTGATTCCCCAGACGCCATCCCGCGAGTCCAGGATCGGAACCAGTCGCGACCCCGAAGGATCCACCTTCGTCAGCAGGCTTTTCTTGGGATTGGTCTCGTCGGCGAGCGCGCAGTACTCGTTCGGGCGATAGCCCGTACCGTCCGGCAAAACCAGTTCCTGATCGGCCTTGTACTTCGCGAGGACCGCCGGCGACACCAGCCGTTCAAGGATCCCGCTGTACAACTCCGAGAGCTGAACCCGGTCGGTTTCGTAGTCCTCCGCGGGAAGCCCGACCGCGTCGGCCTTCAGGCGCAGATTGATGTCCTTGGTGACCACTACCAGCGGCAGATCCGGCTCCGCGCCGCGAATGCTGAGGGCGCGCGCGAGGATTCGGTTGTCGACGGTTCGAGCGGCACCATTCCCCGCGATCGGCGCCGAGGGTTCCGAGGGCTTTTCGAAGACGATCCGGAAGAGCCCGCCCCCGGGGAGCCGGATCCCGTTGCTCAAGGGACCCTGCGCGCGCCAGCCGTCCAGCGTCCGGGAAACCGCTCGCGCATTCCTTCCCAGCTCCGTCGACTCGCGCTTGAACCGGTCGATCTCCTCGATGACCTCGATGGGAATCAGAACATTGTTGTCCTGGAAGCTGATGAGGGAATCGGGGTCATGGAGAAGGACGTTCGTGTCCAGGAGGTAGTTCTTTTTCACGCGCGATAAGGCAAACGGACCCGGCTCATGCGATCCATCCAGCCGCTCAACAACGGAAGAGCCGCGGACATCGTGTAGTGGCCGGAATACAAGTAATTGGCGATCATGCCCCGAAGACAGAAATCAGCGAAGAGGGGACGGTCGGTGAGCAGAAACGGTCGTGTCGCGAGCATTCCCTCCGGAATCTGAAGGACCCTGTTCAGGCTGTCGAGCAACGCGGCCTCCTGCGTCCTCCAAAGATCAAGGCACCCGCGGCCGTAGCGGCGCTCCTTGTGCCGGACAAATCCGCAGTGCTCCCCCTTCGGCACAAACTCGCGCCAGTGGATGTCATTCAAGCGAAACGCGACATCCTCGACGTCGTTCTCGAAATACCGCCACACCAGCGCCTGCACTCCCTCCCACTCCGGCGGAAACAGCCCCAACCCGAGCCGGTCGTCCAGGTACTTCGCCAAGACCTGGGAATCCGGTCCCGTTTCAAAAAGCACATTCCGCCCGTCCTTCAACACCGGGACCTGATAGTAGCGCTCCTTCGTCAGGCGCCAGATCACCGAGCGATCGGCCTGCGACACGTCAACCGATTCGTACCGGCATCCGCAGGCGTCGAGAATCCCGCGCAGGACCAGGCAATACGGGCTCCAGGCGAACTGGTAGAGACGGATCATGGCCAAATCGCTGGAACCGTCCGATCCGACAGCCAACGTCGTTCCGCGATTCCTTCGGACGATCTCAAGGCCTCAAGCTAGGAGTCGCCCCGCGCAAGCCTCAAGACAAAACCCGCCTCGACCGAATCCACCCGTCGATTCAACGCGCCGACGGGCGCGATCCCTTGGCCAAGCCCCCGGATTCAAGGCGCCCCGCTTCGCATACGCCGACTCCGCTGAAGCCCCGGATCCCGCAGCAACCGCGCGAATTCCCGGATCCACCCCGGGCGCACCGAGGAAAACGTGAGCGGCACCAGGGGAAGTTCGAGGATCCGCCAGCCCAGTCGCTGGGCGAGGAGAAGAAGTTCCATTTCGAACAAATCGCGCGTGCTTCGAACATGGGGAACGAGTCCCCGCACCGCCGTCGACGTCAGGGCGACCACCCCGGATCGATGATCATGAAGACGCGATCCGGTCACCCAACGAGTCAGCGCCTCGGCGACCCAACCGCGACCCTGGAGAAGCCAATCCCGGAATCCGGAAGCCGCCACCGAGACTCGGGCGCCGACCACCAGATCCGCCTCCCCCTCCCGAAGGGGCCTCAAAAGCGCCCGGAGCCGGGCCGCATTCGTTCGCAATCCCGGATCCACGCTTGCCACGGCATCCGAACCACTCGCCATCCAGACGTCCTTCAACGCCCGACCCCGTCCGGGTCGCGCGGCCTGAACCACGCGGATCCCATCCGGCCGCCGATCGACCTGGGTGAGAATTCCACGCCGTTCTTCGCGCCACCCATCCTCCACCAACACCAGATCCCATTCGCAATCCCAGGCTGACGCCTCCGCGAATCCCTGGAACCAATGCCCCGCGCGCGCCTTCGACGCCACGTCGGCTCCCAGGAGTGGAACCACGACGGTCACCCGCATGACCGCGCCCCCTCTCGCATTCCGAGCGCGCTTCCGGGGACGGGAATCGTCGACCAATCCCCGCCCCCGGTACCCGAGCATCCCCACCTCCTTGGGGAGATTTGCGCCGTGACCGCGGTCCGCTTCCACCACGCCATGGTGCCCGGTAAACGGCGGATCCAAGTCTGTCCTTACAGGAATTCGCGGAAAAGCTCAGTGGCCATCGAGCGCGGCCAGGTACAGCCGTTCGAAATCAGGCACTCCGATCGGCACGGGATTGAAACGCGCCGTCCATTGCTGGCCGGCCTCGCGCGCCAAACCCGGAACATGCGCGGCCTCAACGCCGAGATCCGCGAGCGACCTCGGAATCCCGGCGGCTTCAAGAAGGCCAAGAAGCCGGTGAACGAGGGACTCCACGCCATCCCCGGCGGACCCATCCTGTCCCATCGGCATGGCTCGTCCGCTCGCGAGCTCCGAGTAGGCGGCCCGAGCCGTGGGGTTCGCGGCGTTGAACCGCACGACGTGGGGAAGCATCAGGCCCACGGCCACGCCGTGGATCACGCCGTGACGGGCCGTCAGCGGATTCGCCGCCGAATGGGCCGCCCCAAGCATGCTGTGCTCGATGGCGGTTCCTGCCAACGCCGCCCCAAGCAGCATCCGACCCCGAACCTCCAGATTTGCGGGATTCGCCATCACCTCGGGCAGGCTCGGCGCGAGCAGGCGGAACGCCTCCCGCGAGTACATTTCCGAAATCGAATTGCGCTTCGTCGTCACGGCGGTCTCCACCGCGTGAGCGACGGCGTCAATGCCCGTGCACGCCGTCACACCCGACGGCTGCGACACCGTCAATTCGGGATCCAGAATCGCCACGGCCGCGGCGGCCTTCGGATCCAGGCACGCCATCTTCTGATGCGTCGCCGCGTCGGCAATCAGGGCCGCGGACTGGCATTCGCTTCCTGTTCCGGCCGTGGTCGGGATCGCGAGGAACGGAAGCATGGGCTTCGCCGCCTTGCCGACTCCCCAGTAGTCCTGCATGCGCCCTCCATTCGTGAGCAGGAAATTGCAGCCCTTCGCGGTGTCCATGGAACTGCCCCCCCCCAAACCGACGAGGACATCGGGGCAAAAAGCGCGAGCCACCGCGAGGCAGGCGTCGACGCAATCCGTGTCGGGATTTTCCCGGACGCCCGCGAAGACAGCGGACTCGCGGCCCTCCTGGCACAGGATCCCATGAACCCGGGCGGCGTGACCCGCCGCCTGGATGCCCGGGTCGGTGACAAGAAGAATCCTGCGGAGGGACGAGGACGCCAGAATCGCGCCCAATTGGTTCACCGCGCCATTCCCGAACACGATCCGCGTCCGAGGCGTGATGTCGAATGGAGGCAGTCCCCCTTGGGCCGGATCCCAGCCGGCCACCGAGTCCAGGGTCTTCACTTCAAATCGCTCGCTCCCATGAAAATCGATCCGGATCCATTCACCGACTCCAAGGCGGCGGCGCGCGCGGCGCACGGGGCCCGACACTTCCCGGCGGCGCCGGATTCGCCGAGGCGCGGCGCCAGATCCGGCGTGGGAACGGGTCCCGTGAAACCCTCGAACTCCGTGGGCCGTGGGACGGCGGGCCGCCTAGCCAAGGATGCGGCGCCCTTCGTCGAGGAAGATCCCCTTGAAATTCATTTCGAGCGCCTGGGCATTGGACGCCTTCTGTAGGGCTTCCTTCTCCGTGATGCGACGCGCCTTGACCAGTTCGAACAAAGCCTGGTTGAAGGTCTGCATCCCGTCGTCGGTGCCCATCTCAATGGCGGCGGCGAGCTTGTCCAGCCGGTTTTCCTCGATGAGCTTTCGGACCGTGCTGTTGCTGATGAGAACCTCCAGGGCGACGGTCATGCCGCTATCCACGGTCTGCACCATGCGCTGACAGAGCACGGCTTGAAGCGTCCCGACCAACTGACGGCGTACCTGTTCACGCTCCTCGGCCTTGAAAAAATCCAGGATCCGAGTCACGGACTGCGCCGCGGTCGTGGTGTGCAAGGTCGAGAGCACCAAATGCCCGGTGTCCGCCGCGCCAATCGCCGCCTGGAAGCTGATGGAGTCGCGCATTTCCCCGATCATGATGATGTCCGGGTCCTGCCGGAGCACGTACTTCAATCCGTGGGGATAGGACGGGGTGTCCAACCCGATCTCGCGCTGTTCGATGACCGATTGATCATCCTCGAAAACGTATTCGATCGGATCCTCGAGGGTGATGACGTGCTTCCGCGAAGTCCGATTGATGTGCTGCATCATCGCGGCGAGCGTCGTCGACTTGCCGCTTCCGGTCGCACCCGCGACCAGAACGATGCCGCGCGGCGACTCCGCGATCTTCCTCACGATCGGAAGCAACCCGAGCTGCTCAAACTCGGGGATCTGGCTTTTCACATACCGCATCGCGAGACAGTAGGCGCCCCGCTGTTGGAAAACGTTCGTACGAAAACGTCCCACCCCGGCAACGTGGTACGAAAAATCGACCTCCCGATTCTCATCGAACTGGGCTTTGCCGTGGCGGGGTATGATCTCGTCCACGACCTTGTTGACCCATTCCTCGGTCGGAAGGGGACACTCGATGGGGACCAGTTGACGGTTGATCCGGAAGATGACCGGAGTACCGCTCTTGATGTGGACGTCCGATGCCCCGCCGTCGACGGCGGTCTTGAGGATCTTGTGAAACAGTTCCATGAAAAGAAGCGCGCGACCTTTCGGGAGCCCGACCTTCCGAAGTGCGTTCGCGAGGCTCAGCCGAGGTGCGAAAGCGCCATGGACTGAAGCCGCTCCTGGGTCTGCGGAGTGAGCCCCAGGAATAGGAGGGAGACCTGGTAGCCCTTGTGGCGATTGCCCTCACAGGCCACAACCACCCCGCCGCACGTCACGCGCCTCTTTTCCGAGGGCGATTCGATGGAGAGATTGATTTCCGTCCACGGAGCCAGCGGTCGAGCCGATAGGAATTCGATGCCGTTCTTGCGGATCGTGACAGCACCGGCTGGCAGGCTCAGCGTGGTCAAAGCCCGGTCCGATTCAGGTCGGGATCCGGAAGGGGAGGATTTTCGATCGAGGCGGCCTGCGCTCATAGCACGCGCCCACAGTATCACGCGCCCTTCGACCGTCAACGCATGCCTCGGTCCATTCACCTACCCACCTACCCACCTACCCACCTACCCAGCTACCATTCGATGACGGCCGCCCCCCAGGTCAGTCCCGCGCCGAACACGAGGAGAAGCAGGAGATCCCCCTTCTTCACTCCACCACCGCGGACCACTTCGTCGAGCGCGATGGCCACGGAAGCCGCCGACGTGTTGCCGTAGCGATCCAGGTTGACGAAGACGCGGTCGGGCGGCGCCTCGAGCCGTTCCGCCACCGCTTCGATGATCCGACGGTTGGCCTGGTGCGGAATGATGCAACGAATCTGGTCGATTCTGAGCTCGCAGCGCCGCAGGGCCTCATTCGCGGCCGTGCACATCGCAAGGACCGCGTTCTTGAAGGTCTCCCGACCGTCCATCCGCAGGAAATGGAGCCTCGAAGCCACGGAATCCGGAGTCGCGGGGATCCGACTTCCACCGCCCGGCATGCAGAGCAGCCCCGCCTTGCTCCCATCCGCCCCCATGCATGCCGTCAGCAGTCCGTGCGATTTTGGGCGGCTCTGAAGGACGACGGCGCCCGCGCCGTCCCCGAACAGGACGCAGGTGTTGCGGTCCGTCCAATCGATGATCGACGACAGTTTTTCGGCTCCGATCACCAGCACCGTGTCGTACGTGTGCGACATGATGAACTGCTGCCCCACCTCCAGGGCGTAAATGAACCCCGAACAGGCGGCCTCGAGATCGAAGGCGGCCGCCCTCCGGGCACCTATTCTTTCCTGGACCAGGCACGCGACGGACGGAAACAGCATGTCGGGGGTGATGGTCGCGACAATGATCAGATCCACCTGATCGGCCGTCACGTTCGCGGACTCCATCGCGCGCAAGGCCGCTTTCGCGGCGAGGTCGGAGGTCGCCTCGTCCTCCGCGGCGATGCGGCGCTCCCGGATGCCTGTCCGGGTCGTGATCCATTCGTCGTTCGTGTCCACCATGCGGGACAGGTCCGCATTCGTCAGAACCCGGCTCGGAACATACGAACCGACGCCGGTGACCGAACAGGTGCGCGCTTTGAACCCGTGCCGGGCCCGCGGGTTTCGGAACGGAACTGGAGGTAGATCGGTCATGCCGCGGCTGGGGAAGGCTGCTCGCCCGCGAGTCCCAGGCGAAGGTGCGCCGCATTCACGGAATCGACGATCCGGTCGTTGATATGATGCTGGTAGGCTTCGGTGGCGAGTCGGATCCCGTTCCGGATCGCCCGGTCCGTCGCCGAAGCGTGGGACTTGAAGACAAGGCCGTTCAGACCCAGAAGCGGAGCGCTTCCGTACATGTCGGGATCCATCCGACTCCGGATGCCCTGGAAGGCTCCACGCGCCAACCACGCGCCAAGCTTCCGGACCGGCGACGCCATCAGTTCCCGCTTCAGGAGCCGGAACATGCCCTTGGCGAGGCTTTCCGCCGTCTTCAACGTGATGTTCCCGACGAAGCCGTCACACACCACCACGTCGACACGTCCGGCGAAAAGATCGTGGCCTTCCACGTTTCCAACAAAATTCAAATCGAGAAGCTTGCACTGCCGATGGGCCTCCTGGGTCAACTCGTTGCCCTTGGATTCCTCGGTGCCATTGCAAAGGAGCCCGACCCGGGGCCGGGAATAGCCCAGGACCTCCGACGAGTAGATCGACCCCATGATCGCGTAGTGGACGAGATGAATCGGCTTGGACTCCACGTTGGCTCCGGCGTCCAGCAGCACGAACTCGTTCTCAGGAGTCGGAATGACGGTCGCAATCGCGGGTCGATCAATTCCGCTCAGGCGTCGAAGCTTGATGGTCGAAGCCGCCAGGAGACCCCCGGTATTGCCGCAGGAGAGAATCGCGTCCGCTTCCTGCTGAGCAACCAAACCGATGGCCCGCGCCATCGAGGAATCCTTTTTTCGCCTCAGGACGTCCATCGGGCCGTCCTCCATCGTCACGACATCGGCGGCATGGACGATTCGGACGCGGTCGGCGCGGACCATGGCCCGAAGATGGGGACGGATGGCATCCTCGCGGCCGACAAGGATGAGTTCCCTGATCTCTTCCGCCGACTCGAGCGCCTGCAAAGCCCCTCGGACGACCACGGCCGGCCCGTGATCCCCACCCATCACGTCGACCGCGAGGCGCATGGGAAATAGACAAAGGGCGCGGACCTGGCTTCAGGTACCGCGCCCTGAGAAATTCCGGGGTTCAGGCGAATGACTGGACCAGGACCACCTGGCGGCCCTTGTAGTGGCCACAGGCGGGGCACACCCGGTGGGGAACGTAGGGGGCGCTGCACTGTGGGCAGGTGGTCAACTGAGGCAGCTTGAGAACGCTGTTGTACGCCCGCCGCATCCGCTGACGGCTCCGGGACGGTTTGCGCTTGGGAACTCCCATAAAATCAATCAGTCCAACTTCAGTTTATCGAGAACGCTCCACGCAGAAGAAACTCCACGAGCTTCATCCGACGCCGAACCCTGTACTCCGGGTCCCTTCGGCTGCCCGGGCATTCCGGGACACTCCGGCCTGCACAATGGGTGCTGCGGAAGCGCGAGCAAACTATCTTCCCGGATATGGGGCGTCAAGTCCACCGACTCGTCCACCAGGGCCACCGCGTCCTCACCCTCCAACGCCAGCAAGCACGACCACGCCTCCAGTCGAAGCACATGCTCAAACGGCTCAAGACACCGGACGCAGACGCAGTTCAGAACCGTCTCGACCCAGCCTTCCACGAAAACCTCTTTCTCCATCAGTTCCGCGCGCAAATCGTAGTGAAGCGATTGTCGCGCTTCGACACAGGGGTCCTGAATCTCCCAATGCATGGACTCCGGGGGTTCTTCCCCGACGAGGTGAACATCTCCGTGGTGCAGCGCGGCGACCGAAACTCGGATGGGCATGGGTGTTCCTAGATGGGACTGGATGCCAGTCGTTTTCGAAGGGCTTCGAGCACGGGTGGGGGCACGAATTCCCCAACGTCCCCGCCCAATGAAGCGATCTCCTTGACCAATCGGCTGCTCAGGAACGTGTAACTCTCCCGGGGCATCATGAAGATCGTCTCCACCTGTTCATTGAGCTTTCGATTCATGAGCGCCAACTGGAACTCAAA
This sequence comes from Limisphaerales bacterium, assembly GCA_050250555.1. GTDB lineage: Bacteria > Verrucomicrobiota > Verrucomicrobiia > Limisphaerales > CAIMTB01 > CAIMTB01. Next base: position 54,054 of record JBFWOK010000011.1, on the reverse strand, counting down.
CTCGAAGTCGGAAACCGCCCGGAGTCCCCGCACCACCGCGTGCGCTCCGCGCCGCGCCACGTAATCCACCAGCAGCCCCGAAAAGGTGTCGGCCTCGACGTTCGGGAGGTGGACCGCCGCCAATCGCGCCATTTCCACCCTTTCCCTCACGCTGAAAAGGGGGCCCTTCGGCTGATTGACGGACACCGCGACGATGACCTTGTCGAAAAGGCGCGCCGCCCGCTGGATCACGTCCAAATGGCCGTTCGTGATGGGGTCGAAGCTCCCAGGACAGATCGCGATTCGCATGACGATCCTTTGCTTCCACTGACGGCACGCCCTTCGCACCCCAACCCCTCAAAAAAAATCCCGGAGCCAGAGGCCCCGGGATCGGGTGAAATGGGACGTCCGGTATCTCGGCTTCGATCAATCAGTCCATGGACAACAACCGGCAAGCCTCAATCCCAGGTCGATCGATCGGATCATTCGTCGTCGTCCGGCTGGTCTTTCGGCTGCGTGTTCGAAACGAACGGAGCGGTCGGGAGAACGATGCGATCGAAAACGGTCCGGTCATCCAGCATCCGGCTCTGGAGCGGCGGGAGAGCCACGATTCCAGGAACCGACGACGCGGAGCCACCGACATCCCCAAGATCGGCGTCGGTCGTCGAAGTCACGACTCCGGACACCGGTGAAAACATCTCGTTGGCGTTGACGACCCGGGTGATGGTCGATCCGTCATCCCGGTAAGCCACCACCACCACGGATCCTTCGGCCACCACGAGGCGCCCGTCGGCCTGGAAGTCATAGCGCGTCCCACGGATCGTCGCGACCGCCTTCGGACTCTTCACTTCGTACTTCGAAGCCGCGGAAAGCTTATGGACGTTTCCAAGCACCCGACCGGCACGAAGCTCGATCTGGGTGTTGATCACCGTTTCGACCCCGGTCTCCTCAAAGGTCAGAGCGGAAAAAGCCACCGTTGAATTCGGCATGATTCGCAACTGCGAACCGTTGCGACCCAGATCCAGATCGGCCGCCGAGGAACTCGACGTGCGGATCCATGTTCCCTCATGAAGGGCCTCACCGCGGCGAAGGGCCTTCCAAGCATTTCCGTCCGTGGAGATCTCAGCAGACCCCTGGACGGCAAGTACTTTCGCGGTGCCCTTTTCCACCGCGGCCTGCGCGACCGAAGCCAGCGCAACCACGACGGCCCCGACACCCAGCCGCGCCATCATCCCACTCACCGTGCGAAAAGAATTCATAGCAATGGTCCTCAATGTGCAATTCGTGAACCGGCGCGGACCAATCTAAAAACCCACCTGCTTCTGTCAATGCGATTGTTCGTTCTTCATTGGATTTCAACTGGATACCCCAGCTCTTCATTCCGGACCGCCTTCGACCGCCGCTTTCCCGGGGTCGAATCCACGCCCCAAAAACACGGCATAACGTCGGTTCCGAGCGTTTTCAGCCCCCAACGGGACAACGATTTCTCCCCGGGCTTCCCACGTTCCAAACAGCCCCGCAATCTCCGCCACCCGCGGTGATTCAGGGTTCTCCTCCAGCACAATCGCGTCCCATCCCACCCGATCCAACGGCCTCCCCCAAATGCCATACTGCGACTCGGGATGCGCCGGATCCTCCCAACAAAAGGTCCGCGGTTGGTCCGGCAGATAGAAAGCCAGGGCGCTCGCGACATACCGGTCCCGGGGCGCCAGAAAAAACGTCCGATCCGGTGTGGGCACGGCCTCCCGGACCATCGCAGCCTGTTCGGCCAAGTGTCGCCAGCCTCGCACTCGGGCCGTCGGATCCACCTTGAGTCCGGCCCATTGGCTCGCGGGAAACACAAAGGGCACCGCCATCAGAAGCACCCCCAGCACGGCCCCCAGGACCACCCCACCCCGAAACCAACCCCGCCACCGGTCCCCTCCCGCCCCGCCCCAGACCCAGCCCGCCAGAAGAATCGCGACGGCTGGATAGAAAACGAGCGGCCAGTTCTGTTCCACACGCTGATGAAACGAGAGGGCCCCGAAGGCCACGAGGCCCGGGATCGAAAAGACCAAAAGGTATCGCTCCCGATCACCGAGGTTTCGCCACCTGGCCAGCGCATTCACGGCCGCCATCATCATCAGGATCCACAGGATCCCGCCTCCCAGACCGGCCTGTCCCCCAAGGAATTCGCCGACGAATTTCGCGCTCCGCCGCCAGCGAAAGGGCGCGGTCTCCAATTCGTCCGCCGTGTGCCGGAACGTGATCCAATCGTGCTGCCAATTCCAAACCAGGGGCGGAATCAGGAACACCAGCGACAGACCGACGACCCCAAGAATCCGTCCCCACCGATTCGGTTTCCCATTCCTCTTTGCCGCCGCGGCGAACCCCACCCACAACAGCGGGAATACAAGCTGGATCTGCTTCGTCAGATATCCCAGGCCGAGGCTCAACGTCAGCAGAAACGGCCACGCAAGACGCTGGTTGCCTTCGCTCGTCATGAAGCGCCACGCCGCCCAAAGGCTTGCGCTCCAGAAGAGGAAAAGCGGCGCGTCGATGGTGAAAAACACGTTCAATGCCGCGTTGGCCGGCGCCGCCAGCAGCACGATCACGGCCCAGAACCCCGCCTTCGCCCCGTAGAGGTCGCGCCCAAGCAGAAACACGAAGACCAAGCCTCCGCTGGCCAGGAGAACGGGGAAAATCTTGATCCCCACCTCCGAGTTCCCCCCCAACCTTCCCGCCAAACCCATCAGCCAGCCGATCATCGGGGGCTTGCTGAAGTAGCCGTAATCCAGCCTCCGCCCCCAATCCCAATAATAGGATTCGTCCGGCGCCAGATCGAGCGGGAAGATGGCGGCATACACCAATCGAACCGCCACCACCGCACCCAGCAGAACCCAGAACCGCCGTGTCCAACTGGATGACTCTCCAGAGGGGCTCGGACCCCCGGACGGCGGTTTCATCAAATTCATGCGCGATCCTGAGACCGGCCCCCCGTCCCAGCCAAGCCCCGTGACTCCACTCCACCCCGTCCGCCGGCTCCCGCCGAATCCCTCGTTCAAGGATCCGCCACCTTCCAACCTCCAGTAGTTCCCAAGCCCCGGGGATTCGTCGCCCAGGCTTGGCACGCCCCGGGTGGCCCACGGTAACGTCCCGCGCATGCGGCCCGCCCAACCTTGGCGCCTGGAGCCAACGTTGCGTTACTTCGCCACGTTGTTCTTCGCGTTGGCGGCCTCCGGATTCGCCGTCCACGCCCTCGCCCGCCTCTCCGGCGCGGATCCCACCCACCCGCCGGCCTGGCAACTCGCCTCCGCCACGGGAATCCTGCACGTCGCCGGAATCCTCGCCCTGATCCCGCTGCTCCGAATCCACGACTCCGGATGGCGCGACGGGTTCGGGCTCGGAACCGGAGGCTGGCCGCGAACCGGGATCGTCGCCTTGGTTCTCACCCTGCCCGCGTTCGCGGTCGTCTGGGGAGTCCATCAATCGGTTTCGTTCGTCCTCGATGCCTTGGGCCATCCCCCCGATCCGCAGGTCGCCGTCGACGCCGTCCGCACCGCTTCGAACGCCTGGGAACGCGGACTGCTCTTTCTCTTCGCGGTCGGAACGGCTCCGGTCTTCGAGGAATTCGTCTTCCGCGGCATCCTTTGGCCGATGCTTCGCGACCGCGGATTCCGCGTCGCCGGATGTCTCATGGCTTCCTTTGTGTTCGCCCTGATCCACTTCAACCTGGCCGCCTTCGTCCCTCTCTGGCTTCTCGGAATCTTCTGGACCTGGCTCTATGAAAGGACGGGCGACCTCGCGGCTCCCATGCTCAGCCACACCCTGTTCAACGCCACGAATTTCATCTGGATTCTCGCCCTGGATCCGACCACGGCCAACGCGGCGCCGCCTTGAACCGTTTGACCTGACATGCACGAGTTCGACCTCATCGCCCGGCTCACCCGCAACCTCCCGACTCACGCGGGAGTCGTCGCCGGACCCGGTGACGATTGCGCGCTCCTGGATCTCGGGCTTCCGCTTCACTGGGTCGTCTTCAAAACCGACGCGGTCGTCGAAGGAATCCATTTCACATCCGAGACTCCCCCCGAAAAGGTGGGTCACAAGGCCATGGCCCGCGTGCTGAGCGACTTCGCCGCCGCCGCCGCCACCCCTTCCGCCGCACTCGTCACCCTTGGGCTTCCCCTCTCGCACGACCCGGACCGCGTGGAGGTTCTCTACCAGGGACTGTGCGACACCGCCCGCCGATGGAACGTGGCCGTCGTCGGCGGCGAAACCACCACCAACCCCGACCGCGTCCTGGTCTCCATCTCCGCCCTGGGCACCGTCGCGAAAGACCGTTCGATCCGCCGTTCCGGCGCCCAACCCGGCGACGCCCTGTTCGTCTCGGGAGAACTCGGCGGCTCGATCGACGGACATCATCTCGACTTCGAACCGCGCCTCGCCGAGGCCCGCTGGCTCGCCGACCATTTCAAGGTGCACGCCATGATCGACCTCAGCGACGGACTGGCCGGCGACCTCCGACACCTCGCCGAAGCCAGTCGGGTCGGCGCGGAACTGCTCGAGGAGAGCCTTCCGATTCGGCGCGCCGCCCGGGTCCGCGCACGATCCGGCTCGGTGGACGCGAAATCACCAACCCTCGCCGCCCTCACCGACGGCGAGGACTACGAACTCCTTTTCGCGGTCGCCAAAGGAGACGCCGTCGCCGTGCTCGACGGCTGGAAGGCCCGGTTTCCCGACGTGCCGATCGCCTGCATCGGTCGGATCACGGCCGAACCGGGGGTGCGCCTCCGCGACCGCCAAGGCCCCAGACCCATGCCGACTCATGGTTTCGTTCACTTCCCAAAGCGCGCTTGAGACGGTCGCCCTCGGCGAACGACTCGGCCTCGCCGCCCAACCGGGCTGGGTCTTCGCGCTCTCCGGCGACCTCGGCGCCGGCAAGACGCAACTCGTCAAGGGGATCGCCCGGGGACTCGGAATACCCGGGCGAATCCAATCGCCGACGTTCGCGCTGGTTCAGGAACATCGCGACGGCCGACTGCCCTTGTATCACCTCGATCTCTACCGCCTTCGCGATGGCGGCGACATCGTCGGCGCCGGACTCGAACCTTACTTCACCCAACACGACGGCGTTTCGGTCATCGAATGGTTCGAACGCTGGGACGGCCCCAAACCCCGGCGGCTTTGCCCCGTCGATCTTCAGCACGAAGGCGGCGACCGCCGAAGGATCCAGTATGATCTGCCTCGCCCTTGAATGTTCGACCTCCCGGCGCTCCGTCGCCGTCGCCCGCGATGGAGTCACGCTCGCGGAAGCCGCCCATTCCGCCGGACGCGACACCCCGCTCTTCGGCCTGATCGCCGATGTCCTCGCCCGCGCTGATCTTCGTGTCTCCGACGTCGCGTGCATCGCGGTCGGCCTGGGTCCGGGCTCCTACACCGGCGTCCGAATCGCCATCGCCGCCTGCCAGGGATGGGACGTTGCCCAACCCCTCCGGCTTCTCGGGATCCCTTCGGTCGACGCCACCGCGCACCGCGCCGCGCAACTCGGACGTCGCGGCCGCACGGCGGTCATCACCGATGCCCATCGGGGCGAGTTCTACGTCGCCGAATTCGATCTCGGCCCCGAAGGAGCGACGCCTCGGTCGGCGCTCCGGATCGCCACCCGCCCGGAAATCGAAGCCCTTCGTGCCGCGGGTGTTCCATGCGTGGGTCCCGACCTGGAACCTCTGGCCCTGGGAATCTCCGCGGATCCGGTCTTCCCGGATGCCTCCGCGCTCGCGGCCCTGGCGCAGGGCCGCACGGATTTCGTGTCGGCTGAGGCGCTCGAACCGGTCTACCTCCGGTTGCCAACCTTCGTGAAGGCGCCCGCGGGCCGCACGCTGGCTCACCCCGATTGAGGAAGCGCGCCAGCGGTCGATCGGGCTCACGAATCACCCCACCCGCACCGTTCCCGGGCCGATCCCGATCCCGATCGCGATCCTCAACCTCAACCCCGCCTCCTTGACGCTCAAACGGTGGAACGGTAAATACCTCCGTTCATGAAAACCAGCATCGACCTTCCGGAAGACTTGGTCTACCGAGCCCGCGTCGCGGCCGCAAAACGACGCACAACGTTGAAAAATCTTGTTGTGGAAGGGCTTGAGGCGGTCTTGAGCCCCGGATTCCCACGAAAAACACCCGCGCCCGCCGCCATCGCCGACGCGGACTTCGAAGCCGACGTTTACGGCGTTCCGGTGCTGAAGCGGAGGGATGTCGTCGTCACGGATCGAATGATTGAAGCCCTTCGTGAGGAGCAAGGGGTGTGATGACGACCTGGCTCCTCGACATCAATGTTCTCATCGCCGGCGGCCCCAAAGCCCATCACATCATTGAATGACCGAGGCGCCTGGCGGTTGTTCGTTCACCCTCACCAGGCCCCGCACCAACCCGTTCAGAAGGGCGTCGAAGTAGTCCGGAAGCTGGGGTCCGAAGAAGGACATCGTGCGCGTTTCGTAGGTGTTCATGCCGTAGTACCGCGACGGCACCACGTACCCGACATAGTCGCCGTTAAAACTCGTCACCACGGCGCTCACGCCAAGGCCCCGCGTCGCATCGGCCAGGTCCATCGCCATCTCGCCGCTGTAGTCGCAGGGCGTCGACAACCACACCGCGTCCCCCAGTCGAAGAACCTGGATCCACGTGGCCGAATGCACCGGGAGCAGGCGCCGGGCCGCCCATTCCCGCAGTCGCCAGCCGTCGGTCAACCGCAGTTGAAGGGGCGGAAGATCGACGTCCAGGGACCGCATCTCCCACGCCGGCCTGTTCGTCAGGGCGATGGCCGCCACCGCCTTCAGGGTCAATTCCCCCAAACTCGAACCCATCGCCTGGGCGCCGGCCATCCCACCCTTGGGCGGCTTCGGCGCATGACTTCCCACGGCCCCCGCGAGGAACATCGCCATTCCTCCCGAAGCCGTTTCAACCGCCCGCTGCCACGCCCCGGGATAGTCCCCGCTGAACTCCATGACGTTTCCCGACAGGACCGTCGCATGGGCGGAGTAAGCCCCGAGGATCGCGCCCTGCCCGTCCTCTTTCCGGACCACGAGAAGACTGAATCGCGGATCAATTCGACCCTGGTCGCCCACCAACCGGTTCCGCGTGAATTCCGGCGCCTCGAACCCGCCACTCCCGGCCGCCGCCGGCCCAAGGTCCGCCACCGCTGATTCGACCGCCTTCACCAGTTGGCCGGCCATCCAACTCCGTGATCCAGGGACAAAACCGCCCGCGAAAATCTCCGCCACAACCCCCTCGCCCCAGCCCCCGAAGCCACAATGGGTGTGAGTCGCCCCCAAGTACACCTGCCCACGCCCGAGGCCCCGCTCCCTTTCGAGACGATCCAAGGCCATCTCCGCGACCTCCCGCGGAATGATCAACGCGTCGGCCGAGACCACCACCCCCGTCCATCCACCGAGTTCCCAGGCCACCGCCTTGACCCAAAGATCATCGAGAACTCCCGTGGCCGGTCGCCCCTCCCGGTTTCCATAGCCGGCCAGAGGCAGGGCCCGAAACCGACCCGCCCCGGGATCGTCCTGGATACCTCCAAGCGTGGGAGTCAGCACGACCCGCCCGAACCCCGCCCGAAACTCCCCGGACCCGCGCGACGGTCGGGAAGCCGCGAGCGCATCGAGGCGGGCCTGCGTCGCCTGGGCGTAAGAGGTTCCCACGAACGAACCGCGATCCACCGGCGCCACCGTGGCGACAGCAACCAGCAGAATCAGCGCGATCCCGCTTCCGACCAGCCATCCGACGACTCTCAGGGCCTTCCGCATGCCGCATCCAAGCGCCCGGACGCGCGCCATGCAATAGGGCCGTCTCCGCGCTCGCCTCGGCCCGAATCACTCCGTAAGGTCCCATCCATTCCCCGATCTCCTTCCTGACATGAAGCCCGTACATCGCACTCTCCTGTTCCTCGCGCTTCCCTTGATCACCAGCGCGGGCACCAGCGTCGGCGCCGCGACGTCGCCGGTCTTCGACTGGGCCCAGCACGACTGGAACCGGCCCCGCCCGGCGATCATCGAACCAGCCACACCGAGCACCCAGGAGCGTCCCGGCAAGCCGCCTTCCGACGCGGTGGTTCTCTTTGACGGCTCGTCCGTCTCGCCCTGGGTCTCCATGAACGGGTCCGCCCCCAAGTGGGTGGTCAAGGATGGGTCCCTGGAATGCGTTCGCGGAAGCGGCTACATCCGGACGCTCCAGGCTTTCGGCGATTGCCAACTGCATGTCGAATGGGCCGCGCCCACCCCCCCGGAAGGCACCAGCCAGGGACGCGGAAACAGCGGCGTCTTCCTCATGGGCCTCTACGAGGTGCAGGTCCTCGATTCCCACGGCAACATCACTTATGCCGACGGCCAAGCCGCGGCCGCCTACGGACAACACCCGCCGCTGGTCAACGCCTCCCTGCCCCCGGGCCAGTGGCAAACCTACGACATCCTCTTCACCCGCCCGCGCTTCAACGAGCAGGGCGAAGTCACCTCGCCCGCGCGCCTGACCGTCCTTCACAACGGCGTCCTCGTGCAGAACAACGTGGAACTCGTCGGACCCACCGGGTGGCTGCGACGCCAACCGTACAAGGCCCACCCCGACAAACTCCCGATCTCCCTCCAGGACCACGGCAACCCGGTCCGCTACCGCAACATCTGGGTCCGCGAACTCGGCGCCGACGCGCGCCATCCCGAATTCGTCTACGGCAACGCAGTGCTCGAGCGACTCCTCGGGACCTACCGTGTCGACGATGGACTCTCCATCGCAATCACTCGCAAGGGCGGCCTCCTCGTCGCCACCCTCGGCAATCCCGAACAGGGCATGCGATTCGATCTCCATGCGGAATCACCCACCGTGTTCCATACCCACACTTTTGACGGTCGGTTCACTTTCCAGACCGACGCCGCCGGCACCGCCGACTCCCTCGTCTTCCGCATCGGCGGAGAAGACCGGCGAGGCACCAAGACCCACTGAGTCGCCCCAACCCAAACGAATACCTCCCCGCACCTCGCTCCCACCCGCCGACCGCCTTCGCGACGCCATGAAAACGAGCCCCCTTCGCCCACACGCGTTCACCCTCATCGAACTGCTCGTCGTCATCGCCATCATCGCGATTCTCGCCAGCATGCTCCTGCCCGCCCTCGCCAAATCCAAGACCAAGGCGCAGGGCATCAAGTGCATCAACAACGAGAAACAACTCGCGCTCGCGTGGATCATGTACGCCGATGACCACGAAGACCGACTTCCGCCCAACGTCGACGGCACCGCCCGCGGCGGTTGGGTCGGCGGTTGGATCCACACTACCGCGGGCCCGGTCAACCTGTCCGACTGCACCAACGTCAACCTCCTGAAACCGCCCCACGGGCTCCTTTACCCCTACAATCCCGCCGTCGATATCTATAAATGTCCCGCCGACCAGTTCATGGTCCGGATCGGCGGCCGCAAGCACCCACGAACGCGGAGCATCTCGATGAACGGATGCATGAACGGCAACTCCTGGTACACCGCGGAGATCGACAAGGGCTGGTGGACGTACCGCAAAAGCACCGAGATCAGCCGACCCTCCTCCCAGTTCGTCTTCATCGACGAACGCGAGGACAGCATCGACGACGGTTACTTCCTCGTCTTCGTCAACCGCCAGATCGACTGGGGCAACATGCCCGCCATCTACCACAACGGCGCCAGCGGCCTCTCCTTCGCCGACGGCCACGCCGAGGTCAAACGCTGGCTCGACCCGGACACCCTCAAGCCCGGAAGTGCCGGAGCCCGCAAGGCGCCCCGGGATGTGCCCTGGATCAATCAGCGCGGATCCATGTCCCGGACCAACGCATTCTGAGCCACCCGGAACGCTTCCGCTCCCCCACCCCGATAGCCCTCGAACCGTGTCGGCGGCTGCACGAGCGCCAGCGTGCCCTGCCGCGAACCTTCCGATCGCGACGCGCCCGCGTCCCAGTCCCGGGTGGCACGGACCGTCTCCCGCATGCGCGCAAACCACCATCGGGCCACGGCCGACCGTCGGGTCCTGACCACCCGCCGTCGATGGGCCGGCGAGGGAACGCCCCGCCCCACGCCCAGCGGCATTTCACCCTGCGAAAGCCCACTTCCGAACCCGGTGTCCGCGTCCGCGCCGACGCCGGATTCACCCACCGGTTTCCGTTCCTCCAGGGCCTTCTCGATCGTCTCGGTCGTCTCATTCAGTTTCATCGCGCGCCCACAATGCGCTCCTCGGGTGGACATCCGTGGTCCCACCCCGTCCAACACACGTTCTTAAAGCCTTGCCGGGCACCGGGGGCCATGGTTTTCGACCGATTCCGCGACGCGGACGAACGCTGAAAGTTGCGATTCATGGTCCCTTGAGGCTCGCGGAGTCCCGATGACGGGTGGATAATCCCGCCATGATCGCGAGTGCCGCCGAACTCGAAGCCCTTGTCGCCGTACGCCATAGCTCGCCGCACGAGCTTCTCGGCATGCATCCCCTCGGCGACCGAAAGGGATTGGTTGTCCGCGCCTTCCTGCCCGGCGCCTCCCGCGTCGACGCCGTGCCCGTTCACGAGCGCAAGAAGCCCACCATCCACCTGCAACCCGTGGGCGACACCGGCGTCTTCGAGGGTTCCACCGACCGCATCTCCGACGTCTTCGCCTACGACCTCGTCGTCACGTGGTCCAATGGTTCCCAGACCCGGACCCGCGACGCCTACTCCTTCCTCCCCAGTGTCGGCGAATCGGACCTCTACCTGTTCGGTGAAGGCAAGGAACGCCGCATCTACGACAAGCTCGGGGCGCACCCCGGCAACCCCGACCGGGTCAAGGGCACCAGCTTCGCCGTCTGGGCGCCCAGCGCGCAGCGCGTCAGCGTGGTCGGCGATTTCAACGGCTGGGACGGCCGCCGCCACATGATGCGCCGGCTCGGGTCCTCCGGAGTCTGGGAAGTGTTCATCCCAGGCGTCGGCGAGGGATCCCTCTACAAATACGAAATCCGCGACGCCCACGGAGCCGTGGTCCTCAAGACCGACCCGTACGGGGCCTTTTTCGAGGCGGCGCCCAAGAACGCCTCGATCGTGTGGAACACCCGCAAGTTCGGATGGACCGACGGTCCCTGGATGGAAGCTCGACGCCATGGCAACCCTCTGACTTCGCCCATGTCGGTGTACGAGGTCCACATGGGATCGTGGCGCAAGAAATCCGCCGCCGAATCCTTCAGCTACCGCGAACTCGCCGGTCCCCTGATCGACTACGTCCAGAAAATGGGATTCACCCACGTCGAGTTCCTTCCCGTGGGCGAGCACGCCTTCTATCCCAGTTGGGGGTACCAGGTCACCGGATTCTATTCGCCGACGTGCCGCTACGGCACTCCCGACGATTTCCAGCACCTGATCAACGCCCTTCATGACGCGGGTATCGGCGTCATCATCGATTGGGTCCCCGCTCATTTTCCGCGGGATGAATGGGCGCTCGCGCGGTTCGACGGGACATGCCTGTACGAGCACGAGGATCCCCGCCGCGGCGCCCACATGGACTGGGGAACCCTCATCTTCAACTACGGCCGCCACGAGGTCCGGAATTTCCTCACCGCCAACGCCCTCTTCTGGTGCGAGCGCTTCCACATCGACGGCCTCCGCGTCGACGCCGTCGCGTCGATGCTCTACCTCGACTACTCCAAGAAGGCCGGCGAATGGCTGCCCAACAAGTACGGCGGCAAGGAGAACCTCGAAGCCATCGAGTTCCTCCGGGAATTCAATCACCTCATCCACACCGAGCATCCCGGCGTCGCCACCATCGCCGAGGAATCGACCTCGTGGGGCATGGTCTCACGCCCCCCTTATCTCGGCGGACTCGGTTTCTCGTTCAAATGGAACATGGGCTGGATGCACGACACGCTCGGATACTTCAAGCGCGAGCCGATCCATCGCCAGTTCCATCAGAACGAACTCACGTTCGCCATGCTGTACCATTCGACGGAGAATTTCGTGCTCCCCCTTTCCCACGACGAGGTCGTCCACGGAAAGGGAACCCTCCTGGGCCGCATGCCCGGCGACGAATGGCAGCGGTTCGCCAATCTCCGGTGCCTTCTCGCGTACCAGTGGTTTTTCCCGGGCAAGAAACTCCTCTTCATGGGCGGTGAGTTCGGGCAGTCCAGCGAGTGGAATCACAACGCCGGACTCGACTGGCACCTTCTCCAGCAGGGCCCCTACCACGCCGGCACCCAACGCCTGGTCGAGGACCTCAACTCCCTCTACCGCGAACACCCGTCCCTGTGGGAGTCCGACTACGAACCCGGCGGCTTCCGGTGGGTCGATTGCTCGGACCACATACAGAGCGTGCTCAGCTTTCTGCGCGCCCGCGCCGACGGCTCGGACCCGATCGTCGTCATCCTGAACCTCACCCCCGTCCTGCGCACCGGGTATCGGGTCGGGCTGCCCGTCGCCGGCCGTTGGGAGGAGATCTGCAACACCGACGCCGAATGCTACGGCGGCTCCAACAAGGGCAACCTGGGCGGCATCGAAGCCGAAGCCGTCCCCCAGCATGGCCTTCCGTTCTCGGGGTTGTTCACCCTCCCCCCGCTTTCGGTCATCGCCTTCGAAAGCCCCGTCGAAACCCCCGAGGAATGACCTGGCGGCGCGGGGCCGTCCCGTGTTTCGGATGCCCCCCCCCCCGGAACGCGGGGCCTGAAGGGAATCGCGAATCGCGGAGATTTGCGCTGGCTGAAAAATGGTGCGCGCTCAAGGGTTCGAACCTTGGACCCCTTCCGTGTGAAGGAAGTGCTCTACCACTGAGCTAAGCGCGCATCGACCTTGGCGGCAGGCCGTTGGCCGTCACGAGCTGGACTGAACGGTGACAATGCCAACTCGTTCCACCCCGCCGTGCCTTCGACCTCAAGCGGGCGCGACGCTACGTGGACTTGTCAGGCACGGCAACACCTTTTGCCCCAGCGGGCCGAGCCGGAGCTTGACTCTGTGGACAATGTAAACGCAGTTTGCCGCGGATATGGCCACCGTCGTTCAATCCTGTCGAATCGACGAGAACCTCGCCCCGCTCCTGGCGCGGCAAGCGCGTCGCAAAAAGTTGGAGGTTTCCACCCTGAGCAGCCTCTATCTCCGCGAAAAGGCATTGGAAGAGGAATACCCGGGCATCGGATTCCGGGACGCGGCTGACGGACGGGAGGCCTACGTCCTGGGACATCGGGTCGCGGTTTGGGAGGTCGAGGACGTCCACCAGGAAACCGGGGCTGTGGAAAAAACGGCTCGTCACTTTCGCTGGCCCCCGGGAGTGGTGCGGTGCGCGCTCGCCTTCGCCGCGGCATTTCCCGAGGAGGTCGCCGCTCAGCGCGCTGCCGAGACCGCGGCATGAATCCGCGGTTGTTGGCGGACGAGAATGTCTCGCACGATTTGGTGGCCGCCTGCCTGAGGATCGACCGCGGGTTTCCGATCACGCATATCGCCCGGTGGCGCGACGGGGCATGCCTGCAGTTGAAGGATCCGGCGCTTCTCATGACGCTGCGGGACGAAGAGGTGGTCCTGGTGAGTTTCGACCGGCGTTCCCTGGCCCACCACGCCGGTTTGTCAACACGTGAAGGCGTCGGCCATTCAGGAGTGATTCTGTATCGTCGGACCGTGTCGAGAGTGGCCTACGGGACGCAGGCGCGCCTGCTGGTGGATCTATGGCGCGAGGCCGCCGGGTGGGACTGGGCGGACCGGATCGTCTACCTGCCCAGGACGTAGCCCGGCGGAGCGCCGGGTGTGGTGGGGAGCCAAACCGACGAATCGCGGCCCACCGGCAAGAGCAAAGTCTCACCTCACCACCACCATCCCCGACTCCGCCCCATCACCCGAACGACCGTCGACCGCCGGTCATCGGACGAGCGTCACCACGATCACTCCGGCCATGGCCAGGAACAGAATACCCGCCGGAATGAATTCCCAGGATCGCTCGATGGAAACCCGCTGGAGACTTCGCAACGCAACCGCCGGCGTCACGAAACACAGGAGCGCCTTGAAGATCATGAGCCAATGCGGACGCCACCAGGCGCCGGTCCGGGCTTCGATGAGATCGGAAACGCCAAAGGCCGCGAAGGCGAGCGCCAGGATCCCCGCAAGCCGTCGATGACCTCCGTCCTTCCGGAACGCGCGAATGAAAAACCCGGCGGCGAAGGCGAACCACAGCAGCGCCTCGATCCGATTGCCGGTGACGGTCAAGTCGTGCATACCGATCGCGAGAAGGTCGAAATCAGCGCGCCCCCATCCACCCGATGAAACGCAAAGAATCCGAATTCGACCATTTCAACCACGGAAGGTTCGGAACACACGGAAATGGAGGGATTTGGAGAGGCGGCGGGCATGCTCCGAAAAGTGACCCGACCCCCTTTACACCCATTCTCTTTCCGTGCTTTCCGTTTCTTCCGTGGTTGTTGCCGCCGTTTCTTGGATGAACTGAGATGAAGCGTCGAACGTTCCGCGGGCTTCGCGCCTCCGCTCCCGCCGCGCATCATCATCACGTGTACGTGGTCCTCCTCGACCCCGCCGCCGCCAAACTGCGCGGCGTCCGCGCGGCGAATCCCAATCGCAAACCCGAATTGCCGTGCGTGTACGTCGGGATGACCGGCCTGACCCCGGAGGAGCGATTCGCGAATCACAAGGCCGGCACGAAGGACGCCTACGTGGTTCGTCGGTTCGGCATTCGACTGATGCCCGAATTGTTCGAACATCTGAACCCGATGCCGTTCGAGGCCGCGGCGGAGATGGAGGTCGATCTCGCCGAGGACCTCCGACGCGCTGGCTACACGGTCACCGGCGGGCATTGACCGCAACCCACCGCGGATCCCCTCAATCCTTGCGGGACCTTCATCCCTTTGGGGCATCCGCGAGGTACCGCCGCCAGACCAGGACGAACGCGCTCGCGAAATCCTCCGGACGCCGATCGATCCAACCCGTCACGACGTCGGGATGAAACCACTCCAATCGATCGACCTCCGATTCCTGGCGCACAAAGGGCCCCTCGGAATCACAGCGATAAACCCAGACGAACTCATGGCCGGTCGCCGGTAGCGCCGGCAGGTAGAACAACCGCGTGGGCGCGACGTCGACCTTCAGGCCGATCTCCTCCCGCAATTCGCGCACGGCGCAGGCGTCGTAGGCTTCTCCCTGATCCAGGTGGCCCGACGACGACGAATCCCAGGTCCCTGGGAAGCAGTCCTTCAGCATCGAACGCTTCTGAAGCAGGAGATCGCCGCGCCCGTTGAAGACCAGGACATGGACCGCTCGATGATTCAGATGGAGCCGGTGCACCTCGCTCCGGGGACGCTGCCCGATCACCTCGTCCCGCTCGTTGACCACGTCGAAGATCTCTTCCGCCATGGCGCGACTCTGCCCGAGGCCCGGCTCTTCGGGGAGCCGGAATCCCGACCCGGTCGGGAACCGGGACCGGACCCGCGCGGGATCGGATCGGTGGTTCAAGGCGCGCCTTGGGCGGCCGGATCGGCCAGCACGGCTTCCACCGATCCCGCGGTGATCGGGTGCATCGAATCCCTGGCCTTCGCCAGGATTCCCCGGGCGAACGCGAGGCCTTCCGGCGTTTTCGCAAGGGCCTGGTAGATGGACATGACCATGCGTCGACGACCGACGCGGACCAGGTACTCCTCGATCGCCGGACGCGCCTCGTCGTACCCGCCGCGGATGGTCAGGGGGTACCAGACCCGGGCGATTTCCGCGTTCGAAGTGCCGGTGAACCGAAAAGCCTCGTCGAGCGATTGAAGCTGGTTCCGCGTGAGCACCGCGGGCATTCCGGCGAGGAAATGGGTCCATTCCTGGGTGGACCAGTCCCCCGTCATGGAGGGAGGGGGTAGGATTCCACCCGCCAGCCACGTCGCGCGACCGGCTTCCACGGCTCGCAGACGCGGGGAGACGGCTTGGGGCGCGGTCGATGGAACCCCGGGTTCATGCAGCCACGCGTCGAATTCGTCCTGCCGAATTCGGCCCGGGTAGCGGCCGATCAGGTGCTCCCGGGCGTACTCCACGAACTCCGGCGTCGAAATCGATTGGAACGCGAAATGGTCGAAGTATCCCCGCAGGAAGGCGTCGAACTCCTTCCGTCCGAATCGCTGTTCCAGGAACTCCAGGAACCAGGCGCCCTTCGTGTAGACAGTCCCCGTGAGGTGCCCGTCCGGGTCGGGAAGTGCGCCGGCGGGAATCGCCAGGACCTGCAGGTTCCGGTTCTCGTCGGTGAACTCGGCCGCCAGTTCGTCGCGCGCGGTGATGTTCTCCATGTCGGCGCGTTCCTTTCCGTAAAGGGCTTCGACGATCCGGCTTTCGACGTAGGTGGTGAAGCCTTCGTTCAGCCACATGTCGCGGTTGGACGAGAAGGTGACCAGGTTGCCCGACCAACTATGGGCCAGTTCGTGCGCGACCAGACTGACGAGCGAGCGATCGCCCGTGATCACGGTCGGGGAGGCGAACGTCAGACGGGGGTTTTCCATGCCGCCGTACGGAAATGACGGGGGCAGAACCAGGATGTCATACCGCCCCCATCGGTACGGGCCATAAAGACTCTCCGCGGTTTCCATCATCCGCCCCGTGTCCGCGAATTCATAGGCCGCGGAACCGACCATCGCGGGTTCGGCCCAGACACCAGTCCTGCGCGTGATCGGCTGGAAGACCAGGTCGCCGGCCGCGATCGCGAGGAGGTACGAGGGAATCGGCTGCGGCATTTCGAAACGGTAGTCTCCATCGCGACGCGCGGCGGGATCGTTGTCGGCGCTCATCAGGACCATGACCTCGGGCGTCGTCCGGACCCGGGCGTCGTAGGTGAAGCGCACCTGGGGCGTGTCCTGGAGCGGGACCCACGACCGCGCATGGATCTGTTGGGATTGACTGAATAGGAACGGGGTCTTCTTCCCCAGCGTCATCGCGGGCGTCAGCCACTGAAGCCCGGACGCCGAAGGGGAGGCCGCGTAAGCGATCCGGACCGTGTCGGCCTGTCGCGGAAGGCGGAGGGTGAGGCGGCTTCCCAGGATCGGATCCGGTTCTGCGATTTCATACGGGACATCCGTCCACGCCCCATTCAGACGGGCCTCGATCCCCGAGATCGCCAGGTCCCGGGTGTCGAGGATCAGGACCTTCGCGTCGGGGTCCCGCCAAACGAGGCTCAATGTCGCCGTTCCGGAGAGGATCCTTCGGTCGAAATCCAATTGCAGGTCCAGGGAAAGATGACGTGTGCCGACCACCTCGGGCTGGGCGAAGGAATGTTCGTCGTGGACCGACATACCGGCGGGAACCCTGGCCTTGGCAAGGCTCCGACGCGAGGACGCCGGCGAGTGCCCGCACCCCGACCCGAGCGCCAGAAGCATTCCGATGGCGATCCACCGTTGGAAACAGGCGACGTCAGGGAATGCGAAAGGGCGAACGCGGGGCACCGTCCCGATACCGAGGATCAACTTCATCATCAGGCCGCTGTTCAAACCCCCGACGCCCGGCTTGGCAAGGAAGTTCGCGGCGCTGGCGACTTCGCCCTCAACGAATCGAGCCACGGGGGTTCCTCGACACTTCCGGTGGGGCATCGGCTCAACCGATTCACGACGGGGGGTTGGGTCGCTCCTAGCGGAGCTTAAGATTCGCAACAAGCCGCACGCCTATAAACAGGTCGGCCCTACGGGCCTTGGAAGGCGCCTGGTGCCCTTGAACGGGCGTGCCCGCGGGCAATCTTGGCCGTGAAACCACAACTATTCTCCCCCACCGGGGAAGAACAATTGTCGTTGCGCACCTGGCTGAAGCCCCGTCAGGGGCGACCTGTCTATAGCCGGCCGATACCCAAGTTTCCCCCAAGCTCCGTAGGAGCGACCCGTTCCGACGTCGTCTCACGCTGATATCCAGTGATCTCGACCCATCCACTGGAATCTTCGAGGAACCGCGGCGGGATTCGGAGCTCCAATCCGTTCGTGACTTCGACTCATCCGAAGAGTAAGCAGACCCAATCCCAACACAACATTCCCCGCCCGCTTCCCGGCGGACAGACCTCGACCCCACCCATGAACCGCGATTCTCTCACGGAGGCACCAAGACACGGAGATTTGAGGACGGATTCCTTCCCCCTCCGTGCCTCCGCGCCTCGGTGGGATGCCTCTCGGGTTCATGGTCCCATCGCGTGTCCGAAACTCGGCAATCTCAACTAGCCATGAACCGGCCACCCGGAACCCGACCCACCCGCGACGGGTTCACCCTCATCGAGTTGCTCGTCGTGATCGCGATCATCGCGATCCTGGCGAGCATGCTCCTTCCCGCGCTCGCCAAGTCGAAGGAACGCGCCAAGCGCATCAGCTGCATCTCGAACCTGAAGATGCAGGCCCTCGCGTTCATCATGTACGCCGACGATTACCGCGAAATCTTCCCGACCGCGGACCAGACCACGGCCTGGAAACTCGACGCCCTCTACGTGATGAGCAAGGACCAGGCGCTGACCCTCATCACCTACGGCATGTCCGGGGGCAACATTCGTTTGTCGGCCGCCGAGTTCGAAGCCGAGATCAAACAGAAGAAGGCGCTCCCCACCACCTGGCGATGCCCGAGCCGGCTCGATCCACCGCGTCTCTTCGACCAGAAGGGCCTCCTGCACATCGACAACTTTATGATCCTCACGGGCCTTCGCGGCAACGGCGACAAGCCGGATCCGCGGTTCCGCGGAACGAATTCGCCGGCACGCACCACCGACCCGGTCGGGCCCCTGACCGGGGACCACACCCAGGTCTTCCCGGCCCGGAAATCGTGGATCTCCAATCACGGCACCAAGGGCGCTCCGGCGGTCCTGGGCGAAGTCGACTGGAGCAACATGCCGGCGGGGATCAACCAGTCGTTCAGCGACGGCCACGCGGAGTGGGTGCCGCAGGTCAAGATCGCCAAGGCCGGTCCCGGCCTGCCGCACGCCAGGTCCCTCTGGGCTTCCGGCTGGCCGTGGGATTGGGCCTGGCTCGACCGCTAGGCGCCACGGTCACGCGCGGACCGGTTCGCACGCTTGCCAAGCTTCCCGAAAGCTCCGGCATTGGGCCTCCACCCAGCCCCAGTCCCCGGAGGCCACGCGTTCACGGTCGAACAACGGACCGCCCACGCCGAAGCCGCCGGCGCCCGCCCGCGCGAACTCGCCGAGCGTCGCGGCCCGCACACCGCCGGTCGGCATCAGACCCACTTCGGGGAGCGCCTCCTTCAACGCCGCGATGAACCGCGCCCCCTTCCCGTCCGCGGGAAACACCTTCACCAGGCGAGCCCCCAAGTCCCAGGCGCGCACGATCTCGGTCGGGGACAAGGCTCCGGGAAACACCGGAATCCCTCGGGCCACGCAACGTTCGATCACACCCTGAACCAGGGTGGGCGTGACCACAAAGGTAGCCCCCGCCGCAAGCGCCTGTTCCAACCTCTCGACCGACGTCACCGTTCCGGCTCCGACGTTCAAGGCGTGCCCATGCTCTTCGATCGCCGCCCGGATCTGGTCGGTGGCACCCGGCGTGTCCAGGGTGATCTCGGCCGTTGTCAGCCCGCCCCGAACCGCCGCCGCGAGAGCCCCGGCGGTTTCCTCCGCGGAGAACCCCCGAAGGATTCCGACCACCGGCAGCGTATCGAATCGTTTCTCGTCAAATCGTGGATCGTTCATGGGTCGGGTCGATTCTCTCCAACAGCAAGGCATGGGCGCGGACGGTCGCATGCGCGAGTCGCGACGGCGGGATCACCGTCAACCGGTCGGAAAGTTCCAGCGTCTCAAAGACCGCCCGGTACGCCGCCGAAAACGGGGCGCCCCCCGCCAGCACGATCGGCAATCGCCGGTCCCACCGCAGCAAATCCACCGCCTCGGTCCCAAGCATCAGGCCCGCCAGGAACCACGCGTTCGCATCGGTGCCCACGCCCCCGAGAACGGTCCTGACACGCACCTGGAAAAGGGCTCCAGCCCATCCGTAATCCCTGGCCGCGATCACTCCTTCCTCCAGGGCCTTCCGCCGCGCCTCCGAGTCCAGGCCTTCGTCCAACACGGGAAGCGGCCAGGTCACCGAGACGCGCAGCAACGTGTGGTTCGCCAGCGCCTCGAGGACCTCCCCCGTCATGTGGGTCCGCGCGTCCACGATCAACCCGCCTTCAACCCGGACATGCTTGGAATGGGTGCCCGGGAGGATGACCAGGCATCCGGAAGTCACCGCGGCGACCTCGGGCAGGGACGCGACTCCGAGCAGTTCGGTCTCCTCGCCCCGCATCATGTCCCTTCCGGTGCTCAATCCGGACACCATCCAGACCGGGAACGCCGCACCATCGACCTCGACACGCCCCATCGATTCCACCCGCAGGCCCGATCCATCCAGCGCGCACGGCGTCGGTGCAAACGGCAGTTCCCGCCACCCGACACTGGACGACGCCATTCCCGAGATCACAACCGGGATTCCCGGCGGAACCGGTCCACCGGACTCGCTCAACTGCCGGATTCCGTCCGCGAGCACCCGCTCGAACGCGGCATTTCGAACGGCCGGCGCGGAATCCGCTTCAAGTCGACCGTGAACGGCCCTCACTCCCTCCGCATTCCGCGCTTCGCGGACGACGGTCGCGTCGGGTCCCGTCACCCATCGCAAACGGAACGATGTGGTCCCCCAGTCACAGCTCAGGAATTGCCGGTCGCGCGCCACGGGGAAGGGAGCCTGTGCCGGACTCCCCCGGTTCCTGCAAGCCTCGCCTGCCGACAGTGCCCGGGGTTGATCGCATTTCCGTCTTGTTGGGTGGTCTTGCCCAGTCGGGATCGGAGTCGGAATCGGTATCGGTATCCGTACCGTACAGGGTCCGACGCTCCAATCGCGGTTTGAAGGCTCTCATCTTCCCCGCAAGGTTCGGTCGCTCCCTGATTATCGCGGCTTGCAGCGGGGCATCGGGCCGGGGAACCTCGGGCCCGTTCGCTCTGTCCCTCATGGAGACCGAATCCCAACCTCCGGATTCCACGCTGCCCACGCCCACGCCCGCATCCTCGACTCCGGCCTCGGAACCGCCGCCGCCGCCGTCACAACCCCGGACTCCTGCCGCTTCGGCCGCGCCGCCGAAGCGCGAGAACCTCTGGATCAACCTCCTCTGCAACGCGGTGTTCCCCGCGGTCATCCTGACCACGATGAGCAAGGAACACCGGCTCGGCCCGATGTGGGCCCTGATCGTGGCGATCAGCCTGCCGTTGGGGTACGGGATCTACGACCTCATCTCGCGCCGGAAATGGAACGTCTTCTCGATTCTCGGCGTCGTCAGCACGGCGCTCACCGGCGGGCTCGGCCTCTTCAAACTCTCCGGGTTCTGGTTCGCCGTGAAGGAGGCCGCGGTGCCCCTGGTCCTCGGCGCCGCGCTCCCAATCTCCCAGCGCGCCGGCCAACCCCTGGTGAAGCTGCTCGTCTGCAATGATCAGATCCTCGACATGCCCCGCGTGATGGCCGCCCTCGACGCCGCCCAGGCGCATCGCGCCTTCGACCGTCTGCTCGCGCAGGTCGGGTGGATCATCGCCGGATCATTCGTCCTGAGTTCCTGCCTCAATTTCGGCCTCGCGCTCTGGATTCTGAAGAGCCCCCCCGGAACCAGCGAATTCGGGGAGGAACTCGGCCGTCTCACCGCGCTGAGTTACCCGGTCATCACGCTCCCCTGCATGGTCGTCATGTTCTTCGGGATGTGGAAATTGCTGACCGGACTCGAAAAGCTGACCGGCCTGAAAGGCGAGGATCTGTTCCATTCCCATCGCAAGACGTCCTGATTCCATTCCCGGGTCCGCCAACCCGCGGGGATTGACAGGCCGTCCGTGGATCCTTTCCCATCGCTCCCCATGCCTTCCGCCGCGCCACGCACCCGGCGTTCCACCGCCCGACAGCGGCCCGAGGAACAAGCGTCCGTTCATCGCCATGCGCGACGGCAGAACCGCGCGGAAATCGCCGAGGACTACGTCGAAGCGATCGCCGACCTGATCGAAGGCGGCGGCGAAGCGCGCGCCGTGGACGTCGCCCGACGGCTCGGCGTCTCGCACGTCACGGTCCTCCAGACCGTCCGGCGCCTCCAACGCGACGGACTGGTCACGACCCAGCCGTATCGCTCCATTTTCCTGACCCCCGACGGCCGGCGACTCGCCGAACATTCCCGGCACCGGCACCGGGTCGTCACCGAATTCCTCGAATCCGTCGGTGTCCCCGCGGCCGCGGCGCGGGCCGATGCGGAAGGCATCGAACACCACGTCAGCGCGGAAACCCTGGCGGCCTTCGAGCGGTTCCTGTCGCGGCAACCGCCCCGAACGCCCGCCGCGTGACCGCTCCGCTCGCGGCGGGCCCAGCTTGATTCCCGTCAACGCGAACCCGCGTCGGCGGCGGCATCCTTGAAATCGATGAGCAGGATCGTCGTCGTTCTGGACGCCCGGGGGCTTGAACCGCCCGAGCCCATGGTTCGCATCCTCGAAGCCCTGAACACGCTCGACGACGGGGCTGAACTCCACGCGAGCACGGACAGGCGCCCCATCCATCTGCTTCCCCTGCTCGAACAACGCGGTTGCGAAGGCGTGACCGCCAACGGTCCCGACGGCGGCTTCGTCACGATCATCCGGCGCAAGGCATGAATCCCGCCCAAGCAAAGGACGCCATGACGGACACCAAGGGCCCTTTCCCCGCCTTATCCCCGTCGACGGCCCCTCATTCGGAATCCCAGCCCACGCGCGGGAAGCCTTCCGGCCCGGCGGCACCCGACGTCACCCTGCCCCTGCGGTTCATGGCGGTGGGACTCGCGAGCCTTCTGGCGACGGTCGTCCTTCTGGTGATCCGTCCGGACGTCCTCACGACCTACCACTACAACCAGTGGACGACGGCCATCACCCATCTGTTCGTCCTGGGCTTCGGCCTCTCGGTGGCCATGGGAGCCATGTACCAACTCGTTCCCGTCGCCCTTGAGACCCGGCTCCACAGCGAGCGGCTGGCTCGGTGGCACTTTCCCGTCCACCTGGTCAGCGTCGCCGGCATGGTCTGGATGTTCTGGGTCTGGGACATGAAACAGGTCGGTCACTTCGGATCCGGACTCGCCCTGGGCGTGGGGTTGTTCGTCTGGAACGTCGTTCAGACCCTCCGCCGCGCGCCCCGATGGACCGTCGTCTCGTTCGGCATCACGTCGACGGTGTTCTGGCTCGCCGCCGTCGTCATCGCCGGTCTGGCGGTCGCCGCCGCCAAGAGCACGTACGAACGCGTCGGCCAGCCCGGGATCTCCCCGGCGCTGGGTGCGACTCTCGAAGGTCTCCAGGCCGTCGCGATGTTCGTGGGACGTTTCGAACCACTGGGCGTCATGCACGCCCACGCGCACCTGGGCGTCCTCGGCGTGTTCCTGGTCCTCATCATCGGCGTCGGCTATCGCCTCGTTCCGATGTTCCTGATTTCGGACATCCAGAGCCGCGCGCGCGCCTGGGCGTCGATCGGCCTGCTCAACGCCGGAATCCTCCTCAGCTTCGCGACCATCGTCCTACAACATCCGCTCAAACCCGCCGCCGCCCTCGTCGTCATCGCCGGACTCGGCCTCTACGGCATCGAACTCACGACCATCGTTCGCGCCCGCCGCCGCCGATCGGTCGACGGAGGCCTCCAGGTTTTCCTGATCTCCCAGGCCCTGCTCGCACCCGTCGCCCTGCTCGGACTCTGGCTCGCGCAACCCGGACTCGCCCTCGACGAATCGGTCGGCCGACTCGAAAACACCTACGGCTTCCTCGGGCTCTTCGGCGTGGTCGCCCTGGCGATCCTCGGCATGCTCCACAAGATCCTTCCGTTCCTTATCTGGTTCGTCGCGTACAGCCAGGAGGTCGGGCGATCCAGAACCCCAACCCTCCAGGAGATGGGTTCGCCCCGACTCCAGGCCGCCTGTTTCGTTCTGTGGATCACGGGCCTCGGAGTGGGAACCGCGGCGATCCTGCTGGCCCACACCGCGGCATCGCGATTCGCGGCCCTGCTCCTCGCCGCCGGCCTCCTGGCGCTACTTGTCAACGCCGGGCGCATTCTCTCCCACCTCGTCCGACCCCGCCGCCAACCCCTTCGCCTTCGCTCTCCATGAACCGGCAATCAACCGCGAAGCGCACGAAGGACACGAAGACCGAGCGAAGAGAAGGTATCCAATCCACCCGTTTTCTTCGTGATCTTCGTGTCTTCGTGGTGGAATCGTCCGCCGTTCATGGATCCAAGGCGCGAGTCGCAACTCGTCGAAACTTCCCATGAATCCCGCACCCCTTCCCTTCTCCGAACCTGAAAACCCGCGGTGCTCGAACAACGCGCTCTGGGAAGCGCTTCGACAAGTGGTGGATCCCGAACTCGGCCCGAACATCGTGGACCTCGGACTCGTCTACGAGGTCGCCTCCCACGACGGGCAGGTCTCCGTGACGATGACCGTCACCACACCGGGCTGTCCCATGGAACACTGTCTCGTGTTCGGCGTCGAAACCGCCGTGCTCGGGGTCCCGGGAGTCCGTGGCGTCGAGGTCGCCGTGGTCCACGAACCCCGTTGGGATCCCTCGAGAATGACGCCCGCCGCCCGTTCGGCGGTGGGAATCCTCTAGCAGGACGGTGGCTTGGAGAGTCGGTTCCGAGACAAAAGACCTGTCCCTTAGTCGCCCTCCCATCCCACCGGCCGGCGTGATTCGGTTTGACGGATGCTCCCCGGAAATATCGAGGAATCAGGAACGCCCGCCCGGTTTTCAGGAAATGGTTTGCTTCGAACCGGTCCGCCCGGGTACGGCAGAACCGATGACCGTGACGTCCCAGCCGCCCGCCTCCCACCAGCGCCAATGCCCGTGGGTGCAGCTCCGGACCTTCAGTTTTCATCCGACCCTCTACCCGGCGATGATCCGGGGCGCCTCGCCGGATGCGAAGGCGGGCGACCTCGTCACCATCTACGACAAGGACGACCGTCCCTTCGGGGCCGGCTTCTGGAATCCCAAGGCGCGGGTCCCGCTGAGGGCCATCCACCATGGGCACGAGCCCTTCACCGAAGGGGATCTCATCCGGCTTCTCGATCGCGCCGTCGATCTGCGACTCTCGACGCTCAGTCTCCCCGAACACACCGACGCCTTTCGCGTCGTGCATTCCGATGGAGACGGCCTGAGCGGCCTCGTGGTCGACAAGTTCGGGGATGTCCTCAGCGTCTCGACCCACAGCCTGGGAGTTCACCTGCGTCTCCCAGCCTGGCTGAAACACCTTCATGCCCGGCTCGGCACCCGCCGCACCGTGCTCGAGGTCGACGATCGCGCCGCGCGACTGGAAGGCATCTCCCAGCGCAAACTCCCAGGGGATGCCGTCCGCTCCGTCAAGATCCAGGAGCACGGCATTCGGTACGAGGTGGATTTCCAGGACGGTCACAAGACCGGTTTTTTCTGTGATCAACGCGACAACCGCGGGCGCCTCACCCAGTACACCCGGGGCCAGCGCGTGCTGGACCTTTGCTGTTACACCGGCGGGTTCTCGATTTCGGCGAAGGTCAAAGGCGGCGCCGGGGAAGTCACCGCGGTCGACCTCGACGAAAAGGCGATCGCCCAGGCCAAACGCAACGCGAACCTGAAGGCCGGCGACAAAAGACCTGTCCCTTAGTCGCCCTCCTTAGTCGCCCTCCCATCCCACCGGCCGGCGTGATTCGGTTTGGCGGATGCTCCCCGGAAATATCGAGGAATCAGGAACGCCCGCCCGGTTTTCAGGAAATGGTTTGCTTCGAACCGGTCCGCCCGGGTACGGCAGAACCGATGACCGTGACGTCCCAGCCGCCCGCCTCCCACCAGCGCCAATGCCCGTGGGTGCAGCTCCGGACCTTCAGTTTTCATCCGACCCTCTACCCGGCGATGATCCGGGGCGCCTCGCCGGATGCGAAGGCGGGCGACCTCGTCACCATCTACGACAAGGACGACCGTCCCTTCGGGGCCGGCTTCTGGAATCCCAAGGCGCGGGTCCCGCTGAGGGCCATCCACCATGGGCACGAGCCCTTCACCGAAGGGGATCTCATCCGGCTTCTCGATCGCGCCGTCGATCTGCGACTCTCGACGCTCAGTCTCCCCGAACACACCGACGCCTTTCGCGTCGTGCATTCCGATGGAGACGGCCTGAGCGGCCTCGTGGTCGACAAGTTCGGGGATGTCCTCAGCGTCTCGACCCACAGCCTGGGAGTTCACCTGCGTCTCCCAGCCTGGCTGAAACACCTTCATGCCCGGCTCGGCACCCGCCGCACCGTGCTCGAGGTCGACGATCGCGCCGCGCGACTGGAAGGCATCTCCCAGCGCAAACTCCCAGGGGATGCCGTCCGCTCCGTCAAGATCCAGGAGCACGGCATTCGGTACGAGGTGGATTTCCAGGACGGTCACAAGACCGGTTTTTTCTGTGATCAACGCGACAACCGCGGGCGCCTCACCCAGTACACCCGGGGCCAGCGCGTGCTGGACCTTTGCTGTTACACCGGCGGGTTCTCGATTTCGGCGAAGGTCAAAGGCGGCGCCGGGGAAGTCACCGCGGTCGACCTCGACGAAAAGGCGATCGCCCAGGCCAAACGCAACGCGAACCTGAACCAGTGCCGGATCTCCTGGGTCCACGCCGACGCGCTGCCCTGGGCGCGGCAGATGCAGAAGAACGGGGAACGCTGGGACGTGGTCGTCCTGGATCCGCCCAAACTCGTCTTCGATCGGGAGGATTCGGACGGGGGCCGGCGGAAATACGAGGACCTCAACATCCTCGGGATCTCACTCGTGAAACCCGGGGGTCTGTTCGTCTCGTGCTCCTGTTCGGGCCTGCTTTCGGAGGAGGATTTCGAGCGGGTGGTGATCAAGGCGGCGCACCGCCAGGCCCGGAAGCTTCAGTTCCTCGAACAGACGGGCCCCTCCCTCGATCATCCGGTGATGTCGAACTGCGCCGAAAGCCGCTACCTCAAGGTGTTCTGGACGCGGGTGGTCTGACGACCGCCTCTCAGTGCCGCCGGAAGTTCAGCCGGTGATCCACGCGCTTCTTCTGCGCGTAGGGAAGGGCCGGAAGTTCCGTCTGTGTCGGGGACTCGGTCTCGTGCAGGATCCCGCGGGCCATCGCCTGGAAGGCCGTCCACCGCGGCCATTCGATGGCGGGCGCGTGGCTGATCTGCCGCAGGAGACTCCGCCATTCGATGATCAGCCGGTCGACGTCACCCTCGCCCAGCAGTTCGGTCTCCGCGCGCCGGCGTTTCTCGGGCTGGCGATGCGCGAGTTGAACGATGTCATTCGCGCCGGCGCCGTACCGCGGAGGAAGGCCGCTCTCGAGGTAGCCGGGAACATTGACCATGCCGTAGGCCGTCTGGCACGCGATCGCGAGCCGCCCACCCCAGCGGCTGTCCTCCCCGGCGAACCGGAATCCGGCATCCAGATTGGCGACGTCGTACACGAGTTCGTCGAGCGGATAGCCCTCGTCCTCCAGGGCGGCGGCCAGGGCAAGGCCGGCCGTCTGCGAAAGCGCCGCCACCAACCGGCCCCGGCGCGTCGGAATGCCCTGGTCGTCCACGAGCCTCATCCGTCGCCAGAGCGCGGCTGTTCCCGCGGCCGGAGACAATTCCCGGCAGGCGGACCGCCTCGGGCACGTAACGCAATCCGGGTAAGGCACCGAACGTTCGACGGGCCGGAAGATCGCGATCCCGAATCGGTCGACCGAAGCCTTCATCCGCAGGTGCGCGAGGCTCACGTGTGCCACGAGTTGGTGACCCTGCTTCAGAATCGACACCACCGGCGTTCCGTCCGTCTCCAGCTGGGATTCCACCTTCGGCCGGATCTCGCTCTCCCATTGCTCCATCGTCGCCACGCGCCCGTGCCAGTCCGTCAGCCGGCGCACCCACTTCACCATCACCACCCGGTTCCCGGCGAGCACGTCCGCCAGCTTGAGTCCGCGCCCGTACATCCGTCCCCGCTCGGTGTCCACCAACCCCACCAGCCAGCCGTGACCCACCCGGTCCAGCGCCGCCTGAACGGTGAGAGCCGGCACAAGACCTCGAAACTCCGGAAGCGGCGCGTCCTCGGAATCCGCCTCCGCCTCCGCCCCCGCCTCACCCGCGCCCGCACCCTCGTCCCGCGGCACGGCTTCGGCCAACCTCGTTGCGATCGACGGAGTCCCAGACGACTCGGATTTCGGGGATATTCCGGTCGCCAGCGTCGCATCGACGAACACCAGGCCCGCGGGAACATCCCGAAGACGCCCCAGGTTCTCCCAGGCGCCGCGGCTGTTTCGCATCTGGCGGAGGCGTCCGCGCACCCGGCGCGCGCGGTCGGAGTCCGTCTTCAATCCGCAGGCGACGTCGGGATGGCGGAGGCATTCCTCGACGCCGAGATGGATCGGCTTGCTGGTGAACAATCGTTCCTGAACCCGGACCGCGACCGAGTACGGATCCTCCCCGCGTTGGGAAGCCCCCCACATCACGCTCAGGAGCGCTCCCCAGTCCACGAGCCCGCTCCGCGACAACTGGCCCGGATGCCCGTCCCTCAACCGGAGTTCATTCGCGCTGATCAGGACGAATCCCACCTCGTCGATTCCCCGGCGGCCGGCCCGGCCGAACATCTGAAGGATCTCGTCCGGGCGAAGCGGGTGTTCCACGAAATCCCGGCGGTAGGAATCGGCGGCGAGCGCGACGCTACGAAGGGAGAAGTTGATTCCCGCGGCGAGGCCCATGGTGGCGACGACGACGCGCAACTGGCCGGCTTTGGCGAGGGGTTCGATCACGCCGGCCCGGACCGCGTAGCTCAACCCGCTGTGGTGATAGGCGACGCGGTTCCGAAGCAGCTTTGCCAGGGAATCGCCCACGCGCTGCTTCTGCTCGGGTGTCAGCACGAGGGGGTCGGGCGTGGGAAGGTAACGGGCCACCTCCGCGGCGAGTTGTTCGGCGGCGCGCCGTCGGGGCGCGAACACCAGGACCGGCCCGAGTCCTTCGGCGAGCGCCTTGGCGAGGAAACGCGGCCAGTATCCCCGGATCTCGGACGGCACGTGATAATTCAGGTTGCCCGCCCAGACCTCCTCCAGGGGCACCGGCCTTTCCTCGTGGCGCACCACGACCGCGTCCCGACCCAGTTTCCGCAGCCAGCCCGCCACCTGCTGGGGATTGTGGACGCTGCCGCTCAGCAGGAGCAGTTGCGTCCCGGGTGGCGCCAGGGCCAGTGCGATCTCGTAGTTCAGTCCGCGATCGGCGTCGCCGATCATCTGGTACTCGTCCACCACCAGGAGGCGCGGTCCGTCCCCGCGGATCAGCCGGTTCTTCTGCGTCTCGAGGGTCGCCACGAGAACCGGAGCGTCCAGGTTCTCCGCGAGATCGCCGGTCGCGATCCCGACGTCCCATCCCTTCGCGCGCCATTCCGCCAGTTTGTCATTGGCCAACGCCCGGGTGGGAACGGTGTAAATCGCCTGCCCGCCACCTCCGGGCCGCCCGTCGTTCGACCACAATTCGAAGATCAGGGTCTTTCCCGCACCCGTGGGGGCGTGCACCACGACATCCCGGCCCGCGCGCAAAGCGACCACGGCCTCCTGCTGCCAGAGATCCGGAATCCGGAGCTGGCCGAGGGCTGAACCGGCGTCAAGGAGCTCGGCCAGATCGGACACCGGCGGAAGCTAGCGGGGGTTCCGCGACTTGTCAGGGGTTCGTGCGGATCGACCTCAGAAAGGGGCGCCATCCATCCTCAGCCCGCCGGAAACATCCGTTCGCGCAGCAACGACCCGAGCTGGCCACACCAATCGCCCAGCCCACGTTCCCATCCCGCCACCAATTCCTCGGCACCCTTCTTCGGGATCCCGACCTCCTCCCGACCGTTCACCGTCCCCAACGCCGTCGAGCCGGTTCGCGCTCCCACCGGCGGATTCAACAGTCTGAACTGCCCCGCGATCACCGCCTTGGGGGAAGCGGCGTCCCGGTAGTCCGCGTACAGCTCGGTCACGTCGGCTTCCAGCGCGTGGGTCGGAACCACCTGGCTTCCCCCGGTCGTCACCGTCGAAAACAGGTTCAATCCGCGGGCCCATTCGGCGACCAGATCGGTGAACATCGCCCCGGGCGACACCAGGAAGGCATGGTAGGCGTCCGCGACATACTCCGACTCCGACCGTCGCACGACGAAGGACCTCGAGTCGAACGCGGTGGCGACCTTGAACGGTCGAACCAGCAGCACGGCCACGGGCGGAGGGCCGCCGGCGCCCGCGCGTATCGCGGTCGAAACCGGGCCCTTCAGGACGAAGGTCTGAGTCGGGAGGGGTTCCTTGCGCAGGCCGCATCCCGATCCCGACGCCCACGAAGCGCCGAGACCCACGGCCGCCAGGGTGGTTCGGGTCAAAAACGCTCGCCGATCCGAAGGGGGATTCATGGCCATTGTGGGATTCATTGAACCGGCTTGGGAGGAAGGCCGAGCAGCAGGCCGGACGGGTGGTTCCGCGCCGCTTCGCCCAGGATCCGCAAATTCTCCGACAACGCCTTCAGGTTGGCGAGCGTCGCCGCCAGCTCGGGCTCCTTGCCCGCGAGAAATCCGTCCGCCGTCGCGAGCACGCGCTCGGCCTTCGTGACGATCCCTTCGATGTCCAGGCGTTCCAGTCGCCCGCGCAAAGCCCGCAACGCCTCGGCCGCGTGGAGCGGAATCTCCTTCAGTTTGGGGTCCTTCAGGACGGCCTGGAGTTCCCGGTTCGATTCGCGGAGTTCGGACAGGAGATCGGTCGCCTGGGCCGAGATGTCGGCGATCCTGGCGCTGCCGATCTCGCGTTCGGTGGTCGTCAGCAGGTTGTTGAGGTTGGTCAGGACCTGGGCGAGATCCACGTTCTCGAGCTTCCGAAACACCTGCTCCGCCGAGGACAGGAGTTTCGTCAGAGTCCCAGGCGCGGACGGCACATAGAGATGCTCGGGCGTCCACGTGACGGGGAGCGTCGGGAACCTGGCGGGATCCACGTAGTCGAGTTCGAGGTAGGAAAGGCCGGTGATGCCCTGGGAGTTCAGCCGGAACCGGAGTCCGCGCAACACCTCGGCCTTGACGAAGGTCCGCAGTTCCTCGCGGTTGTATTCCTTGTGGAATTCGCTCTCCACGGCCACCTCGATCAGGATGTAGCGCCGCTGGTCCTCGACCGCCTTGCCCTCCTCGTACCGCGCCCGCGAGAAGCCGATCGTCGCGACCGTCCCGAAATGCACCCCCCGGAAGTTGACCTTCGATCCGACTTCGAGCCCCTGAACGGACTGGTCGAGGTAGGTCTCGACCATGAGGGGTTTCTTCAGACTTCGCCCCATGCCGAGCAGCAGCAAAGCCGCCAGCAGCGTGCCGAAGCCGGCCAGGACGAAGAGCCCCAGCTTGAAATGGTTCGCCTTCGCGCTCATTCGATCATTCAACCGGCGAAACCGCGTTCAGCGGACCGCCTGGTTGGCTATTGGTTGGCTTCACGCTTCTTTTGGGGTCCGGGTCGGTACACCAGCCCCGCGCGGGCGGGGACGATCTCATTCCTTCGCTTCGCGACGGAAAAACCGGCGCACCGCGTCGTTGGGGGGCGCGTCCCGCAGCTCGCCGGGCCTGCCCTCGGCCACAATGCCGCGCCGCTGACGATCCAGCATGATCACCCGGCTCGCGATCGCAAAAATGCTCGGCAACTCGTGGGTCACCACCACGAACGTCATTCCCAGCGATCCCGAAAGTTCCAGGATCAGATCGTCCAACCCGGCCGACGTCACCGGATCCAATCCCGCCGACGGCTCATCCATGAACAGGATCCCCGGGTCCAAGGCCATCGCCCGCGCGATCGCGCCCCGCTTCTGCATCCCGCCGCTCAGTTCCGACGGCAGACGGTTTTCCGCGCCCTGAAGCCCCACCCACTGGAGTTTCATCCGCGCGATCAGATCGATGGCCTCGTCGCTCAGATCGGTGAATTCCTCCATCGGCAGCCGCACGTTCTCCAGGAGCGTCAGCGATCCGAACAAGGCTCCGTTCTGGAACATCACCCCAAACCGCCGCAGCAACCGCCTTCGTTCCTCACCTTGCGATGAAACCACGTCGTCCCCGCCGACCAGCACCCGCCCGCCCAGCGGTTCCTCCAGCCCGATCATGTTCCTGAGAAGCGTCGTCTTTCCGCACCCGGAAGTTCCCAGGATCACGAAGACTTCACCCCGCCGGACCTCGAACGAAATATCCTCGAGGACCACGCGATCGTCGTAGCCCGCGGAAAGCCCCTCGACCCGGATCACAACCTGGGCCGCCGGCTCCTGGGTCGGCGGAGTCGGCGCGGTTGGCGGCGGTTCGGGTTCGGATCTCATCTCATCTCATCGAATGCGCTAGAAACCGAGGAAGTAGAACAGCGTCCCGAAAATGGCGTCGAGGATGACGATCAGAAGAATCGAGGTCACGACGGCCCGGGTCGCCGACAGACCCACCGCGCTCGACCCGCGCGCCGTCTGGAGGCCCCGCATGCATCCCACTCCCGAAATCGTCAGTCCGAAGAAAACGCTCTTCAAGAGACCGCTCAGAAGATGGCGTGGCTCCGCCGCGCTCAGCACCTGTTTGAAGTACGCCGACATGGGGTACTCGAGGCTGAGGAACATGAGCGCGCCACCCAGGATTCCCAGGATGTTTCCGAGCAACGCGAGGAATGGCATGGTCACCACCATCCCGAGGACCCTGGGAACCGCGAGGAACGGAACCGGGTTCAACCCCATGGTCGTCAGCGCGGCGACCTCGTCGTTCACCTTCATCGTGCCGATCTCCGCCGCGTAGGCGGCCCCGGACCGGCCCGCGAGGATGATCGCCGTCATCAGCGGCCCCAACTCGCGCAACATCGCGATCGTCACCAGGTTCGCCACGTAGATCTCGGCCCCGTACGGACGCATCGCCATCCCCGATTGGAACGCCAGCACGAGACCCACCAGGCAGCAGATCAACGCCACGATCGGCACCGCATCCGCCCCGGTCCGCTCGGCCGCGACGAAAAAATCCCGCCACCGCACGGACTTCGGATTCAGCAGCGCCTTGAGGAGCGATCCGGAAAGTTCCCCAATGAATTCGATGTGGGTGTGAAAATCCCGCCAGAGTTCCGAGGTCACCCGGCCCACCTGCTCCGGAATCGGGACGCAGCTTCGGTGGGTCCGTTGGACGTTCCGGTACACACCGGGATCGAAACGTTCCAGAAGCTTCAGGTATTCCGGCGACAGCCCGCGGATGTCCAGTTCGCCCCCCGAACCCGTCGCGCGACAGCCCACCCTCAAAAGCCAGGCCATGCCCGCGCCGTCGAGTTGCCCCACACCCGACGCGTCGATCACAACCGCCCGCTTCGCGTCACCCGTCAGCGCGGCCTCGGTCTGGCTCCAAAGCCCCGGCACGGTCGCATTCGTCAGGTCACCCGACACTCTCAAGGTCAACGCGCCACCCTGCGCCGCATCGATCTCCAGGCGTGCTGTTCCGGATGTATGGACGGATTCCGCCATGAACGTGTGCTTCCCACTTCCGACGAACCCCGTGGATCCCCGAGTGCTCGTGAACCCACCCAAATGTCCGCCGCGCCACCCTGCCAACCCCGCCAACGACCGCAAGACCCGGTTCCGTGTCTTCGATCACCGAACTCCCGTGACGGGGACTCGTCCCGAGGCCGCTCTCCCCTTCCCCTTCACTCCACGAACGGGTTCCGCGATCAGATCGTAGGTCGTGTGCCCAACCACCCGGACATCGACAAAGGTCCCCGCGGGAAGTCGTCCCCGCACATAGACCCGACCGTCGATGTCGGGCGCATCCGCCTCGCCCCGGGCCACCGAGTACGGCCCGGAGTTCGTCGGAGCGGCCTCGCCCGCGGATTCCCGGATCAAGCCGTGCTCCCAAGAGAAGACGTTCGCCTGCCGAAGCTGCTCGTCGCGCGCGGATCCCTCCACCAACACGCGGATGGTTCGCCCCACGAACGCCCCGGAAATCTCCCCCGCCACCGCGTGTTGGGCGGCCATCGCGCGATCCCGGCGCTTCGCGCGCATCGAAGGCGGCACCTGCTTCTCCATCCGACCGGCGATCGTCCCCTGTTCCTGGGAGTAGGCGAACACGCCCAGGCGTTCGAACCTCGTCTCGGCGATGAAATCGAGGAGGGCCTGGAAATGGACCGCGGTCTCACCCGGGAAACCGACGATGAAGGTCGTTCGGATCGCGATCCCCGGAATGCCCGAACGGATCCGGGCCAGCAATTCGCGGATGTAATTCCCGTCCGTCTCACGCCGCATGCGGGTCAGCATGTCGTCGTGAATGTGCTGCAGGGGCATGTCCACGTACCGCGCGACCTTCGGACACTCGGCGATGGTGGTGATCAGTTCGTCGGTCCAATGGGCCGGATGGGTGTAGAGGAGTCGGATCCAGAATTCACCCGGCAGCGCGTTCAACTCGCGCAACAACGTGCACAGCGTCGTCGCGTCCGCGGCCAACGCGCGCGTCGCCGCCCGAAACCGGTCGGGGGATGCGATCGCCCGGCTGGCCTTGGGACGCAGGTCCAGGCCGTAGTAGGTCGAGTCCTGCGAGATGAGGTTCAACTCCTTCACGCCGTCCGCGATGAGCCGCCGAGCCTCTTCCACAATGTCCGCCTGGGCGCGGCTCCGGTGGGAACCGCGCATCCGGGGAATGATGCAGAAGCTGCACGGATGATTGCAGCCCTCGGCGATCTTCACGTAGGCGAAGTGCGCCGGCGTCAGGCGGAACCGAGGCGTGTCCCAATGCGGCACGTACTGCGGACGAAGATGGACCTCGATGGCGGACGACCCCTCGGAAGCAGGAGGTGTCGCCGGTTTTGTCGGAGGCGTCCCCACCATGGTGCGGGTCCGGTTCCGCGCGGGCTTGTCTCCGGCGTCGGCCCCATCCCGCGTGGCCGCCTCGCGTCCCGGAGCGTGCCCGTGCACCCCCCGCGTCGCTTCCGTGGCGGTCGAAGTGTCGGCACCCTGAGTGGCGTCCAGTTCGGCGAGCCGTGTCTGGACTGTTCCCTTGCCCACGGAGGTTGTCGGGGAGCCGGCCGCCGCATCCAGCTTCGCCCCACGTCCCGCGATGGCCTGATCGACGATGCGTCCCACCTGCTCGACCTGGTCGATGCCCATGAAAGCGTCCACTTCCGGCATCAACTTCGGCAGGTCGTCGCGGAACCGCTGGGGCAGGCAACCCGACACGATCACCGCCTGGTCCGGTCGACGCTTCTCCCGGAGCTCGGTCGACTCGAGGATCGTGTCCACGCTCTCCTCCTGGGCCGCGTCGATGAACGAGCAGGTGTTGACGATGAGGGCGTCCGCCTCGGTGGGGTCGTTGACGATTTCAACACCGTCCTTCAACAGCGCGCCCAGCATGATCTCGGCATCCACGAGGTTCTTGGCGCACCCGAGCGAAATCAGGCCGACCCGGCGGGGGCGGTCGGCGGACTTGGACTTGGACTTGGCCTCGGCCTTGGGCTCGGGCTTGGGCTTGGCCTTTGATTTTGATCCGGGCGCGGACGTCGACGTCGGCGCCGATGAGGGAACGGAGGGTCGGCTCACGGGAAGGTCACGGTAGGGGGCTGAGTGGGCTGGGTGAAGGGGGCGCCAGAAGCGGGGACAATTCGGCGGGCGGACCCGGAACCTCCGGAGTCGCCGACGCCTCGACCGGGGCCGGCTGGGTGCCCTGGCGTTGAATGGCTTCGACCTGGGCCAGCGCTTCGCGAGCGGACTGGTTTCGCGGATCCAGGCGCAGGGCCTCGGCGAGGTGCCGCGCCGCCTCGGGCCACGACCCCTGGCGGGCGAGGGCGATGCCAAGATTGAACTGGCCGCGGGCGTGATCCGGCTTCAGTCGAACCACCGCTTCGAATTGTTCCCTGGCGGGAGCGATCTGGCCCGCCAGGGCAAGTTCCACTCCGAGAAGGTAGCGGGCCTCCCAGAGCCGCGGATCCAGGCGAATGGCCGCTTCGAGGTTGAGGATGGCCTTTTCCCGCTGCCCATCGGCGGCCTGGGCGTCCGCGAGGCGGAGGTGGGCCCGGGCGTGTTCGGGCTGGAGACGCAACGCCGCCTCGCAGGCGGCGATCGCCTCGCGCGGGCGCTTCAAGGAGAGAAGAACCTCCGACAACTCGAGTCGGGCCTCGACCCAATCGGGTTGCATGGCGACGGCCTTCTCAACCAGGGGCCGCGACGCCTCGATCTCCCCAACCCGCCGAAGAAGACTGCCCGCCTGCAGATACGCGAAGGGATGATGGGGCAGCCACGCCACCACCTGGCGCCACTGCGCGATCGCCTCCTTCAGGTCTCCGGTCGACTCGAGGAACTCGGCGTAGGTCCGGCGAAGGTACGGATCTTCCGGCGCGGCCGCGATGGCGTCGGTGAAAACCCCCGCGACAAACCGGGCCGCCTGCGGCGTCTGTGAACGCCTCTGAAGCGAGATCTCCTGGGCGAGGTGTTCCACCTGGAGCTCCTGATCGAGGCGGTTGGTGAACGGCGCGTCGAGAGTTCGCCTCAGCATCAGTTCCGCGGACGCCCCGCGCGCCCAGGGCGTCAACGCCAACCGCGTGGCGCAGGTTTCGGGGGACGCCCAACCTCCCGCGGCGCCGGCCCGCGCGGAGTCGGGAAGTAGACCGGACAGCCCTTCCCCGAACAGTTCGGCCAGCCGGTGATTCCCTTCCGGAGTCAGATGCACGTGCTCGTAGAAGAACTCCCGGCCCGGAACCCCGCGGTTCGCGATCCGCGCCAACCCGGCTTCCGCGTCAACGAGAACGCAACCCCGCGCGGCGGCCACCCGACGGGTGATCCCGTTGAGGCGTGAATCCGTCCGCAGCGGGATCGTGTCGAGATCCCGCGCGCGGCCGAAGGCCTCCAGAACGGGCGGACCCTGGGATTCCTCCCGGAGCGCCAATCCCAGCAGGTATTGGGCCCCGGCGTGGGTGGGGTCCACCGACGCCGCCGAGCGCGCCGCGGCGGTGTCCAGGATTCGCGGTGGCTCGGTCATCGAACGTCGGGCGGACTCAAGGGTCCGAGTCACTTCAGCCATCCGGTCGGGATCGACCCCGGGTCGGAACACGGACCCGAACGGGCCGGAGTCCCCGAGATTGACCGCCACGGTGCTCAAGAGAACCCGGGCGCCGGAAGCGGTGCCGATCCGGACGACATCGCCCAGGTTGCGTTCAAAGGAATCGTAGACCCGGGTTCGAAGGGGCGAATCGCCGGTGACATGTTCGGCGGCGAGGACCTTGATGCCTTCCCACCGACTGCTTCCCGTCGGGCTGTCCCAGAGCCGTCCCGCCAGCGACTCGACGGCCTGCCCCAGGCGCGTGGCCTTCGCGACGAGGACCCAGCGGACCCAGTTCACGGACCAGGAACTCCCACCCAACGCGGTCCCGGCGCCAAACGGCCCGAGCATTTCATTGTTCCCGGCGTACACGATCCAGAAATCCGCCTTCAAGGCCGTCGACTCCCTCGCCATGGCCACCAGCGCGTGGGAGTTGATCGCCGTCATCGCCACGGGAATCACTTCGAACCGCGCCGCCGGATATCGTTCCCGCAGGAGCACCTCCAGGTAGCGACCCACACCAAACGCGGGCTTCGGATCCCCCATCGCGGCGGACTCGCCGAACACGAGCACACGAATCGTTCCCGGAGGCTTGGCGACGGTCACACGGATCGGCGGCGGTACCCGCAGCAAACCCGATGGAAAGAACCGTCGGCCGAACGAGGGATTGTCGACCCAGGTCCCGGCGGTTTCGCCGGCAACGAAATACGACGTCGGATACCCGAAACCCGCCAGACGGAGTCCGACTTCCAAAAGGGCCAGCACGAGCGCCGGCGCCGCCACGGCGAGCACACCGCGGGCCGCCCAGCGCTTCTTCCACGATGGCCGGGCGCCAGCGCGGGAACCGCCGCCCCCAGCGACCGGGCCCGATGGCGGGCCTGTTTTCACAGACTCATTCAGAGCGGCCAAACTAGCTCCGCCGCATTTCCACGACGACCAAAAAGGCGGCCGACATCGTTGCTTCGACCCTGGCGCGGGTCGGTTGCCAGGATCGGCGACGGGCGCTGGATACCGAGCTTCCCGTTGTCTCGAAGACGGAGGGCTTTGCGGTCCCCGACCCTTCGCCGAGAAAATAGGGCTTGCGCCTCGTGACGGTGGCTCGGTCAATTTTCAGGTGCCCGACCCGCTGGCCACCCCTGAGCGCATTTCCCCTGCGGGTGCCGCCTTCGAGCCGCCGATCCGCAGGGGCTTGCGGCACGCGAAGGTTGCGGTGCTGCTCGTGGCTCTGCTCGTGCTGGGCTACCTCGGGCATCGCGGCCGGCGGGACGCCGAGCTTCAACTTCGCCTCGGTGAAATCGCGTCCCTCGGCGATCAGCTCGCGCGACAACTGCACGATGAACAACGACCGCTGCTTCTCGAGGAACCCACGAATGGTCCCGCCGGGGCCGGCGCCCCCACCCAAGCGGTCGCGACGCTGTCGGGCAGCCTGAAGACCCTATTGGCCTCGTTCGACGCCACCTACGATTCGACTCGATTGTCGGCGCCGCGGGACTTCGAGGTCCGTCTTGCCCGCGCGACGCTCGCGCTGGCGGAACGACGCTTCGCCGACGCGCTGACGCTTGTCGGAGTCGAGGCGAGCGAAGTCGCGAACGGCCAGTCTCGCGCCGGCTCCACCCGGTCGGCCCGCGAACTCGCGATGCGCGCCGGCGGCCATTTTGGCCTTCGGGAGTGGAATTCGGCCCTGGATCTCTACCGACAAGTCCTCGCGCGGCAAACGAACGCCGTCTTCGCGCTCGCCCGGACCGCCGACTGCCTTCTGGCTCTGCAACAATTCGACGCGGCAGTGTCCGAGTACAGCCGGTTGGCGCGAACCCATGCCGACCGCGGCACTCGCTTGCTGCTCCGTGGCAAGACCGAAAACGCCATCGGCACGTTCGGCCGGGCCATCGCCATCGAATCCCGTCTCGTCGAGAGGAAGGCGGGGTCGGCGCTGGCATTGGCCTCCTACCACAATCGTTGCGGCCATGCCGTCGCGCTCCAGGGAAACCCCGGCGCGGCCGGCGCCCACCACCAGAACGCGGTCAAGCTGCTTGCCGACCTCCGGGACGGCGATGGCATGGACGAAGCATCCGCCGGCGAACTCGCCGCCAGTCACGGAAACTGCGGCAACGCCTTCCTCCTCCAGGGCAAGAGCGACGAGGCGATCGCGCACTACGGAACGGCCATCGAGATCCGTTCGCGATGGGTTGGGAGGGAAGGCCGCGAGGACCAGGATTTCGACCTCGCGCTGGATCACCAGCATCGGGGTGACGCGCTCCTCGCTCGACAGCGGCTGGAGAACGCGCGCACGGAGTACGACGCCTCGATGGCGATCTTCGCCCGGCTCGCCTCCCGGGCATCGTCCGCCGCTGGCGGCAACGACCTGGCTGTCAGCCATGGTCACCGGGGTGTCGTCCATAGGGCCATGGGAAACCTTCCGGCCGCCCTCGCCGACTTCGACGCGGCGATCGCCATTTTTGCCACGCTCGTCTCCAGCACCGGACAAGGCGAATCAACCCGTCCACCGCCGAGCCGCGACCCGGCGGCCCCGGGAACCGTGCGCCTCGATGTCGCGGTCGGATATTCGGAGAATGCAATGGACGTCCTGATGCGCACCCGCCTCGTCGAAGCCGCCGCGCGACCCGCGCCGGCGGTGGCCTTCGCCACAGCGCTTCGCAACCGAGGTTTCGCCCTACTCTCGGCCGGAAAGGCCATCGCGGCGCTCGAGGATTTCCGCCGCGGAATCGAGGTGTACGCCAGGCTGGTCGGCGGGGAGGGTCGACGGGATCTGTCCCCGCAATTCGCCAAATTCCTGACTTCCCTGGCCTGGATCCAGGCCACCCATGCCGACCCCGCGATTCGTGACGGTCCCCGCGCCCGCGATTACGCCCTCCGCGCCTGCCAACTCACCGACTGGAAAATCCTCGCCCCGATCGAAGCCCTCGCCGCCTCCTGCGCGGAGACCGGCGATTCCGCGGGCGCCGTCCGGTGGCAAGAGCGGGTCATTGAACTCGCCCCCGTCGCCGCGCGCCCCTCGCACCGGGCGAGGTTGGAACTTTACCGGTCGGGCCAACCCCACCGAACGCCCGCTGTTCGAGCCGCCAACTGAGACGACGGCAGGATTTCGGGAGGACGTCGGTCGTGTGGGATCCGACGGAATCCGGCAATCCCGCTCCCGCCAGGTGGCCGCCCATCAGAGCCGCGCGCCGCCGAACGGGCTTTCGCCTTCAGCTTCATCGCTCCAATCCAGACTCACCAACCGCTCCCGCGAGGTGATCTGGACGTTCGAAGGCCCGCCCTCCTCGGAACCACGCGACATGCAATAGATCAACTCGAACTGCTCGACGGTTCGTTCCTCCGGATGCCGAAGATCCCATTCGCGACAGAGATATCGCGCAATGGGCTCGCGGAAGACCTGGTATCCCAACTCGTCCTCGTAGGCCATCTCGCGAAAGATCTTCCGCCATCTGAAATTCGGATAGATGCCGGCGGGAAAGGCCGGCTTCGCCCAGTCCACGACCGCCCCGTCCCTCAACAGGTCGACTTCCGAGCCGTCCCGGAGTCGTGCCCGGGCGACGTACCAACCCGGCCGCGAGGGAACCACTTCGAACATGTTCCATTTCTGGCCGAACCCCATTCCCGTGGCGAGGAACCTCCACGACCCCGGCGCCAGCGGCGCCAACGGCCGCGCGGGCAACTCGGCGACGTTCAACGCAACGACGTAGGCCAGGGCTCCGGCGCAGACGCCGTCCCTGGCCCGATCGGGCCAGCGCTTGGACGGCAACGGGCTTCGCCCAAGGTCCGCCCCCGACGCGGCCGGTCCCGTCACCAACGAGAACCGCGCCAATCCGCGGTGGTCCCAGAACGCGGCCGGCAAAAACAACAGGAGCCCCACCAGGGCCACGAACGAAAAAAGGTCGACCTCCAGGAAGATCGCGATGCCGAGGTGCATGGCGGCGAAGCTCGCCACCAGCACAAGCCGGAGCCGGGAGGTGTGCTTGGGACTGAACAACAGGATCGGTCCGATCCATTCGAGAAGCAGCGTCCCCCAAGTCAGCAGCTTGAGCAGGGTTGGGAACTTCAGGAGCCAGACCCCCAGCGGTGAGACGTAAAAGTCGTGCGCCAACGCGCCCGCAATGACCCCGCCACCCAGCCAGGCGGCGTTGGTCTTGTAGATCGCCGAGAACAAATACATCAACGGCATCTGCAGAAGGATCCCCGCCGTTGCGATCGACGCGACCGAGGCCGTTGCTTCGCCGGAAGTCCCGCTCCCGTCCCGCTTCCGCCTCCACCGCCGCCTCGCGTCGAAGGACCACCTCCGGTCCAGCGGCAAAAACATGCCCCAGAAGAGGAGCATCCGGAGCAGGATGTCGGCCCCGCTCAGGATCGGAGGCGCGCGGTGATGCAACGAGAGCAACAGGAGCCACGAGCCAATGCTCGCCAGGCGGGTCTCGAAACCGATCACCAGCGCGATGGCCAAACAGCCGGCGATGCTGAAAAGCATCGCCTGGTACCCCCACGAGCCTCCGCCAAAATGAAACGACCAGTTCCAGACACTCGTGACGCGATGACAGATCTCCGTCCGCGGAAACATCCCGTCATCGGTGTACATCGCCCCAAGATCGGTGGCCCGAATCGCCAGATCCACCAACAGCAATACGCCCATCCCCATGCGGAACACGGCGAGGGAACGCGGGTCGATGCCGAAGAGACGACGCAAGAAAGCGCCGCCGACTTGGACTCGGGGCCGCTCAGTCCTGGCAGGTCGAGGTCCAGGAGCTTTGGAAGGTTTCCCGCTCACGCGAAACCGGACCATACCGGACCGAAACTCACGAACAAGGAAAGGCCCGACCCGACTCCCTCCGGAAGACGGGGTCGACGCGAGGACCCGGGCTCACCAAACTGCGATCCATCATGGTTCCCGCGAAGGCGTTCCTCGTTCCCCTCCATTCGACGGCCGCCACACCCGGTCGGCGACGGTTCCCGCGGGGTTGGCTGACCGTCGTCCTGTCCATCTCGTTCCTGATCCCCTCGCTCCGCTCCCAAGCCGGCGCGGATCCCGCTCCGGACGCAACGATCGCGAACCGCGTCGCCCCACCCCCGCCATGGACGGATCGCGATGGATTCCGGGAAGCCACGCTCAGCCCCCGCGGCGAAAAACCCGGCTTCACCCTAACCAACCCCGGCGAGACGGGAATCCGATTCGTCAACGCGATTCCCGAATCCCGACATCTCACGAATCAGATCCTCCTCAATGGCTCCGGAATCGCCGCGGGCGACGTGGATGGCGACGGGTGGACGGACGTCTTTTTCGCCGGATTCGACGGCGACTGCGCTCTGTTCCGCAATCTCGGCAACTGGAGGTTCGAGGACGGGACGGCGGCGGCCGGTGTGGCTCTGAGCGGCTACGACTGCACGGGAGCCGCCATGGCGGACCTCGACGGGGACTCGGACCTCGACCTCATCGTCAACACCCTGGCCCAGGGCACCCTCATCCTCCACAACGACGGACGCGGCAAGTTCCGGCAAACCCCGCCTCCCCTGGCGCCAGGTCGAGGCGCCATGACCACCGCGATCGGGGACTTTGATGGCGACGGCTACCTCGACCTCTACGTGACGCAGTACCGGACCCTGGCCCTGATGGACATGCCCAACACGCGGATGACGTTCCGGAAGACGGCGGGCGGCACCGTGGTCGACACCGTCCAGGGTCGTCCGGCTTCCGATCCGGAGTTCGCCGGCCGTTTCTCGGTGAACGCGGCAGGTGGAATCGAGGAACACGGCGAACCCGACGTTCTCTTCCGCAACGAGAAGGGCGCCCGCTTCGTCGAAGTTCCCTGGACCCAGGGCGCTTTCCTGGACGCGTCGGGAAAGCCGTTGGACGCGCCACCGCGGGACTGGGGACTCGCGGCGATGTTCAGGGACGTCGACCACGACGGACGTCCGGATCTCTACGTGTGCAACGATTTTCAGTCGCCCGACCGGCTCTGGCTGAATCGCGGCGAAGGACGCTTCCAGCTCGCCCCGGCCCTGGCCCTGCGACGCACGAGCCTTTCCTCGATGGCGGTCGATTTCGCCGACATCAACCGGGACGGGCACGACGACTTCCTGGTCCTCGAAATGCTGAGCCGCGACCACGGCCTGAGGATGCGTTGGGTGCGCGAAACCTTTCCGCATGTTCCGGTCGTCGGCCGATACGACGATCGCCCGCAGATCGAGCAGAACACCCTTCAACTCGGACGCGGGAACGGGACCTGGTCCGAGATCGCGCAGCTCGCGGGTCTGGAAGCGACCGAATGGTCGTGGGGTTGCGCGTTCCTCGATGTCGATCTCGACGGCTGGGAGGACGTCCTCGTCGTGAACGGCATGGAACGCGCCGGCCGGGATCTCGACGCCGCGGAAGCGCTCCGCGCGAACCGCCAGCGGAACCGGCTCACGGACCGCCAGATCTTCGAGGCGCGGCGCGTCTTCCCGCGTCTCGCGCCACCCAATCTCGCGTTCCGCAACCAAGGCGACCTGACCTTCCGCGACGCCAGCGGCGATTGGGGCTTCCAGCTTCCCGCCGTGTCCCAGGCGATCGCGCTCGCGGACTTTGACAACGACGGCGACGCCGACGTGCTGGTGGGGAACCTCAACGCACCCGCGTCCGTGTACCGCAACGACGCGCCCGGACCACGGATCGCGGTCCGACTGTCGGGCCGGCCACCCAACACCCGCGGCATCGGAGCGCGTATCGAAGTCGTCGGTGGCGGTCGAACGCTCTCCCAGGAAATGATCGCCGGAGGGCGCTACCTGTCCGGCGACGATCCGATTCGAACGTTCGCGGCACCCGCTTCCGGCAACGCCCTGATCCGCGTCCATTGGCCGGGCGGCGGACTGTCCGAGATCGCGGATGTTCGACCCAACACGCTTGTTGAGATCGCCGAACCCGCGCCCGGTGCCCCCGCGATCGGTCGGACGCGACCATCGGCACCAGCGCCAGCGCCGGCACCGTCGCCCTCGCCCGCCGGTTCCGGACGCATCCGATTCCGGGACATCTCGCCGGCGCTCTCCCACCGTCATCACGAGGAGGGCTTCGACGACTACGCCCGTCAGCCCCTTCTTCCACGCGCACTGAGCCAGCCCGGACCGGGTCTGGCGTGGGTGGACCTGGATCGCGACGGTGACGACGACCTCGTCGTCGGGTCGGGCATGAACGGTCGCCTGGCCGCCTTTCGCAACGAGGGCTCGGGGGCCTTCCAACCCTGGCCCGCCCAGGCGGTCGCCAAACCCCTCGCCCGCGACGCCACCGCCGTGGTGTCCCTTCCCTCGCCGACGGGCCCCCTTGTACTTGCCGCCTTGTCGAATGTGGAGGACGGGGCTCCCCTTGGACCGGCGGTGGTGGGCTGGGAAACCTCCAGGAACACCCTGGTCGACCTCGTGCCAGCCACCGATTCCAGCCCAGGTCCCATGGCGCTCGCCGACATCGATGGAGACGGAGATCTCGACCTGTTCGTCGGGGGTCGGGTCGTTCCTTCGCGCTGGCCCGCGCCGGCCACGTCGCGGTTTCTGAAAAACGAAGGCGGG
The DNA here is from genome assembly GCA_050250555.1 of Limisphaerales bacterium. Classification (GTDB taxonomy): domain Bacteria; phylum Verrucomicrobiota; class Verrucomicrobiia; order Limisphaerales; family CAIMTB01; genus CAIMTB01. Next base: position 9,567 of record JBFWOK010000011.1, on the reverse strand, counting down.
CGGTTCGTCGTCGATGCCGAGCGCGGCCGGATCCTGGGGGACCTGGGAATGGTCTCGGGCGCCGTCTTCACCGATCTCGACGCCGACGGGGATGCGGATCTCGCCTTGGCCATGGACTGTGGCTCGCCGGTCGTCCTGCTCCAGGAGGCCAGTGGATTCCGCAACGCGACGGATGCCCTCGGCCTCGGCGGCGCGATCGGCTGGTGGAATTCGATCGCGGCCGGCGACTTCGACAACGACGGCCGGATGGATCTCGTCGCGGGGAACTGGGGTCGCAACACGCCGTACGAACGACATCGCCACGCGGACCCAGGGAAGCCGGGCCAGCGGACCGCCATCCGGATCCATCACGGCGACCTCAACCAGGACGGCGTCTACGACGTCGTGGAGTCCGTCTTCGCTTCGCCCCCGGGCCAGTACGTTCCCGTCCAACCGCTCACACCGCTCGCGCAGGCGCTGCCCTTTCTTCGCGGGCGGTTCAGTTCGCACGCTCAGTTCGGGAAAACCGGTCTCGAAGAGGTCCTCGGCGAAGCCCTCCGCCATGCGCGGCTGTCCAGCATCACCTGGCTGGATTCGACCTTGTTCCTGAACCGCGGCGGTTCCTTTGAAGCCCATCCATTGCCGGTCGAGGCACAAATGGCTCCCGTTTTCGGACTCGCCGTCGCGGACGCGGATGGCGACGGGAACGAGGACCTCTTCCTGGCCCAGAATTTCTTCGCGTTGCCGCGGCACACACCCCGATGCGACGCCGGCGTTGGCGTGTGGCTTCGAGGCGATGGCAAAGGAGGGTTCCGGGCCGTTCCACCCGGCGAATCCGGGATCGAGATCCACGGCGAACAGCGCGGTGCCGCCGTCGCGGACGTGGACCACGATGGCCGGATCGATCTGGTCGTCGGGCAGAACGGCGCGGAAACACGCCTTTTCCGGAACGAATCCGCGACCCCCGGTCTTCGCGTCGAATTGGCGGGGCCTCCGGAAAACCCTTGGGGAGTGGGCGCCAAGATTCGCTGGTTGGCGCCGAACTCCCCGACTCGCGAAGTGCGGCTGGGGGGCGGCTACCTGTCGCAGGATTCCCCGGTTCCCACGGTCTCCAGACCTTCGGGTGCATCCCAACTCGAAGTCGCCTGGCCCCGGAATCGTCGCGGAACCTACGCGATTCCCACGGAGGCGACCCACGTCGTTCTTCGAGTCGACGGATCCATCGAGGTCCGTCCACGACCGTAACCCCGCATGATCCCGACTGCCGGATGCCCAGGATTTCAAACCCACACGACCTCGGCGCCCCGAACCGGACCCACCCGCCCGTGCCATCCCGGTGCCCCGCGCTGGCATTCGCCGTCAGGAGCCATGTTCTGCTGCTGATGTTGACCCTGGTGGCGTCCACCCTGGCCCCTTGGAACTCCATCGCCGTCGCCGCAACGCCCGCCACCCCACCCGCACCGACACCCGGCCTTTTCCGGGCCAACACCCGCGTCGACGACGTCAACCGGACCCAGCGGGGATTCCGAATCCGCCCCCACCAGGTCGACTTCGGCCAGCCGAACACCATCGCCTGGACCGAGGCTCAACTCGCCGGCCTTCGCGGGCCCAATCGGGTCGATCTCGCCCTCGCCGGGATTCCCGCCGATGCGGAGGGCTTCGTCGCGTGGGACGACAAGCCGCTCGACTTCAGGAACCCCTCCGGTGGCGCGGGTCGGTTCCCGCTCGATTTCGGATTCGATCCACTGGGAATCCCCGGATTCGACATCGATGGGACACGAAAGGCGAATGAGGACAATTCCGCGTTCGAGGTCCTCGCGTTCATCGAGTTCCCTTCGCCCGGCGTCCACACCCTGAACATCGCCAGCGACGATGGCTTCCGCCTCCAAACCGGGGTGGATGGCCGCGATGTTTTCGCCGAAACGCTCGCTGAATTCGACGGTGGCCGCGGAATGGACGAGGGCACGACGTTCGACGTGTGGGTCGAGGAAGCGGGAGTCTATCCGGTCCGACTGGTCTGGGAGAACGGGACCGAAGGGGCGGCCTTGGAATGGGCGCAAATCGAGCCCGGCGGCGAAGCCCGGTTGGTGGGCGATCCGGACGATCCCCTGGCCCTGAAATGTTTTCGAACCCGCGCCCAACCGGTTCCGTACGTTCAGTCAATCCACCCGGGCATCGATGCCACGGACGTCCACCCGCTCCCCGAAATCACCGTGGTCCTCGCCGAAGCCGGCGCCATCGTACCGGGGAGCATTCGGCTGACGCTGGATGGCGAAGCGCTCGGACTGACCCTGGCTCCGAACGGCACCTCGATGCACATCCGGGCCACCCCGGTCGGGGCGCTCGATCCCGGATCCACCCACCAGGTCGCCCTCAGCTACACCGACACCCGTGGCGCGGTCGTCTCCCGCGCCTGGTCGTTCTCCGTGGTCCCGTCCGTGCAACCTCTGCCGCCCGAACTCGCCGGGACCCTCGCTTCGGCGACCCTTCCGGGATTCCGCGTCCGCACCTGGCAGATCAATCCCGCGCCGAACCAGGTCGACCCGAATCTCCGAATCGCCAGCGAACTGAGCTATTCGGAAGCGGTGCTCGCGGGACGAGCCGGCTCCAACTTCGCCGACTCCTCGGATTTCACGGAAGGAGGCTTCCACCTCGAGACCGGCACGATCGACTATTCCGCGCCCCAGGACGGGTTCAGTTCAACACCCTCGGGAGCAATCCTCCCCCCGACTGAGGGCCGCCCGTTTCCCGGCATTCCCGGAATCGGCGCCGCGCCCACGGAGGGCTTTGTCGTGGAGATCCTGACCCATGTCGCGTTTCCGAGTCCCGGGATTCGCCTGATGGGTGTGGCCAGCGACGACGGATTCAAGGTGACGCCCACCCATTACCCGGGATCCCTTCCCCTCGAGATCCTCGCACCGAGTTCCCTGGCGGGCACCGTGGCCGCGGTGCCCAGCGTCCGGGGCGAAAACCAAGGCGGAGGGATCTTCGGCCCGCTTCCGCCCCACCCCGTGGAGGCCGATGTCGTGCCGGTGATCGGAAATGAACCCGGCGCGCCGTTCGATGAAGGCTGCGGAAGCGCCCTTCTGAATGCGGCGTCCGTCCGGGGGAGGATCGCGCTCGTGCGGCGCGGAACCTGCACCTTCGTGGAAAAAGTTCGCAACGCGGCCGAAGCCGGCGCCGTCGCGGTCCTCGTCGTCAACGATCGCGGCGATCCGCCGATCATCGCGGGCGGCGAACCGAACGATCTCCCGATTCCGTGCGTCATGATCAGCCAGGACAGCGGGCGGGCGTTCTTCTCGGCCACCGGTCTTCGAGCCCGCCTCGCCGCCGATCGCGCGCCGGTTCTCGGCGCGTTCAACGGCCGTCGCTCCGCGCAGGAAACCACCGCGTTCGCCGTCGAAGTCCTCCAACCCGGCGTCTACCCGTTTCGCCTGATCGCCCAGCAGGAAAACGATCGGGCGCGACTGATGTGGTTCGAAATCCATGCGGACGGATCCCGGACCCTGGTCAATGACCCGGAAGATCCGAGGGCCCTTCGCGCCTACCGCAACTCCGATCGGCTGGAACCGCCCCGGTTGGAGGCCGTACGGGGAGCGTCTGGGCTCACCCTTCGGTACGACGGGTCCCTCCAGGCGGCGGACCGCGCCACCGGACCGTATTTGAATGTCCCGGGCGCCCCTCGGAACGGTCCGTTCACCGAACCGACCGACCGCCAGGCCCTCCGCTACTACCGATCACGCCTCTGATTTTCCCCAAAATCCCCGGGGGCCCGGCGACGGGAAAAGGAGATCCTTGCGGATCAGAAAACAATCCGATTCCTGTGCCCCCATACGCCCAGGTCCTCCCAGGGCATTCGCCTTGTCCTGAGGGAGATATGTCGGAAAATCCCGTCGGTCCCCTAACAGACATCAACCACATCTCATTGGAGAGTCTTATTCTATGATGAGCAGACGAAAAATGGCGATCTCGGGCCTTACCGGGATACTCAGCCTAGCAGGAGCCTTGCCAGGCTTCGCCGGGCAGCAGACCTGGGATTTCACCACCGATCCCGGAACCGGCGCGAACCCGCTTCTCTATGGCGGCAACGGGATCAATCCCGGCGAATGGCAGCCGGAGGGCGGCAACCCGGGCGGATTCCTCGGGCTGACCTGGGCGGTCAACGGCCAGGTCTCCATTGTGCGCTTTCCGAACATCGACCCCGGCAAGGTCGTGACGGCGTTCAAGTTCGAGGCCGACCTCCGGGTTGGCAATTCGGTCGGCGACCGCGCGGCGGACGGCTTCAGCGTCAGCTTCGCCCGCGACGGCGATCCCGCGCTGGATGAGACGAATGTCACCACCGGAAATCAGGGTGTCTTCGCCGGCGGCATCGCCGAAGGCGGCACCACGACGGGTATCGCGATCAGTTTTGACACGTGGTCCGGCAACACGCTGCCGGACGGCGCCGACATCGAGGGCATCATCGTCCGTGTCGACAACCAGACGGTCCTGCGCCAGGCCCTCCCGACGCGGCACGGCGCTTGCGATGACGCGACCAGCCTTCAGACCGGTCCCCGGGACCCGGCCTTCTGGGCCAATGGCGGCGACTATCAGGATCCCGCGAGCTGGGCCGGCCTTTGCTGGCAGCCCGTGGTGGTCGAGTTGCTCGAAGACGGCAAACTGACCGTGCAATGGAAGGGCAAGACGATTCTGGATCAATTCCAGACAGCCTACTTCCCGACGGCGGGCGCGCTCGTCCTCGCCGGAAGAACGGGCAATGCGAACGAGCACACCCACTTTGACAACATCACACTGACGACGACCGCGGCGAGCTGCGCCTCGGCCCCGACGGCGCCTGCAAACGTGCGGGCGACCGAGACCGGAACCCGTCGAGTGCTTCTGGCCTGGGATCCTTCCTCCGTCGCGGGGGATCCGGGCGCCCGCCTCGCCTACGAGGTCGAGCGCGATGGCACCGTCATCGCCACCAGCCTCACTTCGACGACCTATGAAGCGGTCAACCTGGACCCCTCCAAAGCGTACAGGTTCGCCGTTCGCGCCAAGAACGTCTGCGCGGATGCCTCCTCCCCGGGCGAGGTCACCGTCACGACCGTGGCCGAGGTCGACAGCATCGGCTACCTCACCGCCCAGGTTTATCGCACCGCTTCGGACGGAACCACGGCGTTCACCGGCGCCACCCAGTTCGACATGGAGACGGTCATCAATGACCCGAAGTACCCGAACTCGCCCGACAACCAATACTACGTGAACGGATTCCAGTTCGGCGAACCCGCCTTCGGCGACACCTATGGTGAAAACCATCTCGTGCGCATCGCCGGCGTGTTCCGGGCGCCCAAGACCGGCAGCTTCCGGTTCTACACCCGATCGGACGACGCCTCCCGCATCTATGTCAACACCAGCGGAGCGGCCATCCCGAACGCCCAAACCGACGCCCCGTTGGCGCAGGAAAATGGCTGCTGCGGTCCGTTCGAAGCGCCGGGTGCCGGCGAAAACGCGGACGATGGAACGTTCCCGACCACGGAACCCATCAATCTCACGGCCGGCAATTCGTACGGCATTCTGTACCTCGTCAAGGAAGGCGGCGGCGGGGATTGGGGTCAGTTGGGGATCCTGGAAAACGGCTCCACAGGGGCCGTCCAACCGATCACCGGACCCTCCGTTTTGGGCGGTAAAGGGGACGCGGTCGGCGCGGTCGCCAACATCACGACCCAGCCGGCGAATGCCTCGGTCCAGGCCTATCATGCGGCCTCGTTCTCGGTGGTCGCGGAGACCTCGTCGCCCTACCGGGCCACGGCCTTCTACCAATGGTACAAGAACGGCGAAATCATCCTCGGCGCCAATCAACCGACCTACACGATTCCGGTCGCCCTGCCCACCGACGACGGAGCCAAGTTCAAGGTCCTTGTCGGTGTCGTCGGAAAATCCGTCGAGAGCGCGGAGGCCACCCTCACGGTGACCGCCGGCCAACCGGCGAAGATCACGGCGGTCTCCGGAAGCGACTCGTACACGGCGGCCACACTCACGTTCGACCAACCGGTCACGGCGCCTTCCGCCACGACGGCGGGCAACTACACGGTCGCGGGCCTCACGGTTTCCGCGGCGGCCTTGGTGGACCAATACACGGTTCGTCTCACGACCTCCCAGCAGGCCGAAGGCACGACCTACGCGGTCACCGCGAGGAACGTCGCCAACCTCGGTGGCGCCGCCGCCGAGACCACCGGCTCCCTGGTCTCCTGGTCCATGGTCGCGGGTCGCGCTCGCGCGGATCAGTACACCGGCTTCACCGGCGCCACCGATGGCGATATCGACACCGTCCTCGCCGATCCCAAATGGCCGAACAGTCCGGATGTCGTCCGGTACGTCAACGGCCTCTCGTTTGGCGAACCGGCGTTCGGCGACACCTGGGGTGAAAACCACATGGTCGCCATCCGTTCGATCCTGAAGCCGACCGAAGGCGGTTCCTACACCTTCCACGTCCGTTCCGACGACGCGTCCCGCCTCTACATCAACACGAGCGGCGCGGCGATCCCGGATCCGCTGTCGGCGACGTTCATCGCCCAGGAAACCGGCTGCTGCACAGGCTATCTGGAAGCGCCGGAGGAAAGCGTCTCCGAACCCGTCACCCTCACGGCCGGCCAGAGCTACGGCATCCTCTACCTCGTGAAGGAAGGCGGCGGCGGCGACTGGGGCCAGGTCGGCTGGCGCAAGGCGGGCACCACCACGCCGGTGGCGACAATCGTCGATCAGGCCTACTGGCCCGGACCTCCGCCGGCGGCGGCGAATCCGACCATCAGCATCGCCCGCACGGGTGCGAATGCGTCGATCACCTACACGGGCACGCTGCAAAGCGCCACGGCGGTGACGGGGCCCTACACGGACGTCGCAGGGGCCACCAGCCCGTTTGCCGTTCCCGCCGGAGGCGCCTCGATGTACTGGCGCTCCCGCAACTGAGCCACGATCGCGTCGTCGGGACATTGACCGTCCCGAAAACGAAACCAATTCACGAGGCGCCGGGCGAAAGCCCGGCGCCTTTTTTGACCTCAAGCCCTGGCCGCTCCCGGACCTTCGGGAGCCCCTCCCGCATCCCCCAACTCAATGCCCTCAGTCCTGGAGGAGGGCTACTGGCCTTCGGTCAACTCCCGGAGTGGCTAAGAATTGCCGTGTTTGGAGCGAAAGAACGCGGCAATTGGCCCGTTCGAGGCGGCAAGATTGGATAAACCCGGCTTCTAAAGTGCCTGCCTGCGGCATTTGGCCTTGCCCGAACGCCCCCTGATTGCCATAAGAACCGCCGTCCCCTAACAGACATCAACCGCATCTCATTGGAGAGACCTATTCTATGATGAGCAGACAAAACAGGGCGATCTCGGGCCTTACCGGGATACTCAGCCTGGCAGGAGCGCTGTCAGGCTTCGCCGGACAGCAGACCTGGGATTTCACCACCGATCCAGGAACCGGCACGAACCCGCTTCTCTATGGCGGCAACGGGATCAATCCCGGCGAATACCAATCAGCGGGCGGCAACCCTGGCGGATTCCTCGCGTTGACCTGGCCCGTCGGCAGCCAGGTTTCGATCGTTCGTTTCCCGAACATCGACCCCGGCAAGGTCGTGACGGCGTTCAAGTTCGAGGCCGATCTTCGGGTCGGGAACTCGACGGGCGACCGCGCGGCGGACGGCTTCAGCGTCAGCTTCGCTCGCGACGGCGATCCCGCGCTGGATGAGACGAATGTCACCACCGGAAATCAGGGTGTCTTCGCCGGCGGCATCGCCGAAGGCGGCACCACGACGGGTATCGCGATCAGTTTTGACACGTGGTCCGGCAACACGCTGCCGGACGGCGGCGACATCGAGGGCATCATCGTCCGTGTCGACAACAAGACCGTTTTGCGCCAGGCCCTCCCGACGCGGCATGGCGCTTGCGATGACGCGACCAGCCTTCAGACCGGTCCCCGGGACGCGGCCTACTGGACCAATGGCGGCGACTATCAGGATCCCGCGAGCTGGGCCGGACTTTGCTGGCAGCCGGTCTCCGTCGAACTTTCGGAGGACGGCAAGCTGACCGTTCAATGGAAGGGAAAAACGATTCTGGACAAGTTTCAGACCACCTACTTCCCGACCGCGGGCGCGCTTGTCCTCGCCGGACGAACTGGCGGCGCCAATGAGCACACGCACTTCGACAACATCAAGCTGACGACCGTCGCGGCGAGCTGCGCTTCACCGCCGACGGCGCCAGGCAATGTTCGCGCGACCGAGACCGGCGCCCGCCGGGTCCAGTTGGCTTGGGATTCGTCCACCGTGGCGGGTGATCCCGCCGCCCGGATCGGCTACGAAATCTCGCGCGACGGCACCGTCATTGCGAGCGGCCTCACCGCGACCACCTACGAGGCGACTGGGCTCGATCCTTCGAAAGCCTACAAATTCAGCGTCATCGGCAAGAACGTCTGCGCGGACGCCTCCGCGGCGAGCGAAATCACGGTGACGACGGTGGCCGAGGTCGACAACGTCGGCTTCCTGACCGCCCAAGTTTATCGCACCTCCTCGGATGGCAATGCGTTCACGGGAGCGAGCCAGTTCGACATGGATACGGTTTTGGGTGACCCGAAGTATCCGAACTCGCCCGACAACCAATACTATGTGAATGGATTCCAGTTCGGGGAACCCGCCTTCGGCGACACCTATGGTGAAAACCATCTCGTTCGTATCGCCGGTGTGCTGAAAGCCCCCAAAACGGGCAGCTTCCGGCTCTACACCCGGTCCGACGACGCTTCCCGCATCTACATCAACACCAGCGGACCGGCCATTCCGAATCCGGCGACCGACATCCCGGTGGCTCAAGAGAATGGATGCTGCGGACCCTTCGAGGCGCCCGGCGCCGGCGAGAACGCCGACGACGGAACGTTCCCGACCAGCGAACCCATCAGCCTGACGGCCGGCAATTCCTACGGCATCCTCTACCTCGTCAAGGAAGGCGGCGGCGGCGACTGGGGTCAATTGGGCATGCTCGAGGTCGGTTCCACGGCCGCAGTTCAGCCCATCACAGGTCCGGCCGTCTCCGGGGGTAAGGGTGACGCGGTTGGCGCGGTGGCCAACATCACGACCCAACCGGCCAACGCTTCGACGGAAGCCTACAAACCCGCAACCTTCACCGTCGCTGCGGAGACGTTCTCGCCCTACGGGAAGCCCGCGTTTTACCAATGGTACAAGAACGGCGAAATCATCTTCGGCGCGACCGCTGCGACGTACACGCTTCCTGTCGCGCTTCCAGCCGACAACGGAGCCAAATTCAAGGCCCTGGTCGGTGTGGTCGGAAAATCCGTCGAGAGCGCGGAGGCCACCCTCACGGTGACTGCCGGCCAACCGGCGAAGATCACATCCGTGACCGGCAGCGATTCGTACACGACCGCTACGATCAAGTTCGACCAGCCTGTCACGGCGCCCTCCGCCACGACGGCGGGCAACTACACGGTCGCCGGTTTGACGGTCTCGGCCGCAGCCCTGGTCGACCAGTTCACCGTCCGTCTCACGACCTCCCAGCAGGCCGAAGGCACGACCTACGCGGTCACCGCGAGGAACGTCGCCAACCTCGGTGGCGC